>JAYSPI010000293.1:0-19272 GCA_043722215.1 Prosthecobacter sp. | reverse complement strand
CACGGGCAACACAATTCATGACATTCATGTGCGGCGATTGTTCTCAGGGGCAGAAATGGCCGGTATCAAATTCCATGGTGCTATCGACGTCGAAATCAGCGGTAACCATATCTATCGGACGTGGCAGGGGGTCTGGCTGGATTGGATGGCGCAGGGCACACGCGTCACACGAAACCTTTTTCATGACAACGCTCTCGACCTGTTTGTGGAGGTGAATCATGGACCGTTCCTGGTAGATAATAACATTTTTCTTTCTCCTATCACGTTGCGCACGTATTCACAGGGCGGCGCGTATGTGCATAATTTGATTGCGGGGAGCATGAAAATGCAACCCTTTGATGAGCGCCTGACGCCCGTTCAAAAGGCGCATTCCACCGAGCTCGGCGGGTTGCACGACAACCCGAATGGCGACGATCGCTACTACCATAATATCTTTGTGGAACGCATGGACCTAAGTGCATATGATGCGGCGAAGCTGCCAGTGTGGATGGAGGGTAATGTGTTTCTCAAAGGGGCCAAACCCTCGAAGCATGAAACGGCACCCATGGTAAAATCCGACTTTGATCCAACGCTCAAACTCGAGAAAAAATCCGACGGCTACTTCCTCGAGGTCAACATGGACCCCGCTGCGCTCATCGCGCCGACTCGCAAACTGGTGACGACAAGTCTGTTAGGTCAGGCTCGCGCTAGCGGCTGCGCCTATGAAAATCCCGACGGCTCACCGCTGCAAATTGACAGCGATTATTTTGGTAAAAAACGCCATGCCTCCAAGCTCGCTCCTGGCCCATTCGATCAGTTAGAAGCTGGCCTTCAATCGATAAAGGTGTGGTAAGATTCATGCAGCCCCAGTCCATGTTCAAAACACTTCCACTGCTCGTCCTCGTTGCGATTGGCTCGCTTACATCCTGCGATAAGGTCCGCACCATGGTCGGCCAACTTGGGGAAAAAAAGGCAGCGGCTACGACCACCGCAGGCGCGCGAGTATCAGAAATTCCAAAGGGGGTCAGCGAGGTGTTCCCGGTGGAGACCCGAAGGATCATCGTGATCGATTATTACGCCGATTGGTGCGGGCCATGCCGTATGCTTTCGCCCATGCTTGAAAAAATAGCAGAGGATCACACAAGCACGCTTCTCGTGTGCAAGGTGAATGTGGATAAGTTCCGTGAGCTGGCCACGCAGGAAGGCATCAAAAGCATCCCGGATGTGAGGATCTTCGTGGATGGCAAGCTCGTGGATCAGTTTGTCGGGGCACCATCCGAGGCAGAGGTGCGCAAACGCATTGAAGTCCACGCTCTTCACCTGCCGCCATTGCCAGAGGCTGACGTTGCACCCAAAAAGCCCAAGGAGACGATCATTCGGCCGATGACCAAGGACTGGATGCCGCCTGGAATTCAGCGGCGGTAGGCTAGCGACTGGCATTGGCCGTTGATCGCAGCCACGAGATTACGGCGCCTCGCAATCCAACCCTTTACAAGCGGGCGATTCCCTGCCACACCCCGTCCAATTTAGCCGACCTGCCACGTCGGTCAACCGACCACCGATCATGCCCAAAGACACCTCGATCCACAAAATTCTCGTTATCGGCTCCGGCCCCATCGTTATCGGCCAAGGCTGTGAATTCGATTACTCCGGCGTGCAAGCGTGCAAGGCGCTCAAGGAAGAAGGATACGAGGTCATCCTGGTGAACTCGAACCCGGCCACCATCATGACCGACCCGGAGTTTGCTCATCGGACGTATATCGAGCCGATCACGCCCGAGGTGGTGGAAAAAATCATCATTCGAGAGAAGCCCGATGCGTTATTGCCCACGTTGGGTGGTCAAACGGCGCTCAACACGGCGATGGCCTTGTTCAAGTCGGGAGCGCTCGACCGCCACCATGTGCGCATGATCGGTGCCAATGCCGACGCCATCGACAAGGGCGAAGACCGCCTCCGCTTCAAAGAGGCCATGCTCAAAATCGGCCTCGACCTGCCACTCTCGGGCGTCGCCCACACGATCGAGGATGCCCGCAAAGTGGCCGAGGAAATCGGTCGCTTTCCGCTCATCATCCGGCCCGCATTCACTCTCGGCGGCCAGGGCGGTGGCATCGCCTACAACCGCGAGGAGTTTGAGGAAATCATCACCCGCGGCCTCGACCTCTCGCCGGTTTCCGAAGTCCTCATCGAAGAATCGCTGCTCGGCTGGAAGGAGTTCGAGATGGAAGTCATGCGCGACTGCAAGGACAACTGCGTGGTCATCTGCTCGATCGAAAACCTCGACCCGATGGGTGTGCATACCGGCGACTCGATCACCGTGGCCCCCATCCAAACGCTCACCGACCGCGAATACCAAATCATGCGCGACGCGTCGTTCGCCTGCATCCGCGAAATCGGCGTGGAAACCGGCGGCTCGAACATCCAGTTTGCCACCGACCCCAAGACCGGTCGCATGATCATCATCGAGATGAACCCGCGTGTCTCGCGCTCGTCCGCCCTGGCGTCCAAAGCCACCGGCTTCCCAATCGCCAAGATCGCCGCCAAACTTGCCGTCGGCTACACGCTCGATGAATTGCCCAACGACATTACCCGCGAAACGCCGGCGTCCTTCGAGCCCACCATCGACTACGTGGTGACCAAAGTCCCGCGCTTCACCTTCGAGAAATTTCCCACTGCCAACTCGGTTCTCACCACCTCGATGAAATCGGTGGGCGAGGCGATGTCGATCGGGCGCACCTTCAAGGAAAGCATGCAGAAATGCCTGCGATCGTTAGAAACCGGGCGCTGGGGATTCGGGTTTGACAACAAAGACCCGCAAAACCCGAGCAAGGAAGAGATCACCCGCAAGCTCCAGATTCCGAATGCCGAGCGCATCTTCTGGCTGCAAACCGCCTTCACCCATGGTTGGTCGCTCGACGAAGTTCACGCCGCCACCCAGATCGATCCGTGGTTCCTCGGCCACCTCCAACAAATCGCCGACGAGGGGATGATGATGGGCGGGGGGATGGGCGTCCCGCCCGTCTCGGAGAACGGGCGTCTCGCCTGTTCTAACAGTAAAGACTTTCATCCCTTCACTCCGGACTCCACCGAAACTGAAAAGTTCCGCCGCCATCTTCCCCATTGGGTGCAGGAAGGCTGTGCCTATTTTGTCACCTTCCGTCTCGCTGATTCCATCCCGGATCATCAAATGGCTAAGATCCGCGAGGATCTCGCCGCATGGAATTCACAAAATCCGCAGCCATGGGATTACAAAACCTATCAGGAATACCAACTCCGTTTCCACGAGGGGCCGGAGCAGTGGCTCGATGAAGGCCACGGCGAATGTCTCTTCGCCCGCCCCGAACACCGCGCCATCGTTGCCGACGCCTTCCACCACTTCGATGGAGAGAGATACCTGCTCGATGCCTTCGTGGTCATGCCCAACCACATCCATGTCATTTTCAAACCGCTGGCCGGCCATCAAGTGAGTGAAATCCTGCATTCCTGGAAATCCTTCACCTCCAAGGAAATTAACAAGGTATCCAATCGCTCAGGCACCCTTTGGCAGGCGGAGTGCTACGACCGGATCATCCGCGATTGGGACGATCTGATCCATGTCCGGGATTATATCGCACACAACCCGGCCAAGCTTCACCAAGGAACCTTCTCCCTGGAGTTGCCGAATGCCTTAAGGAGAACCGACGCGGGGAGAGGTGTCTCGCCTGTCTCGGAGAACGGGCGTCTCGCCTGTTCCCGGCAGGCTGGAAGCCCGCCTTCCGAGTCGGACGAGACGTCCAACCTTCGCCGCCTCAAAAAACTCGGGTTCTCCGACCGCCAAATCGCCAAGGCCCGCGGAACCACCGAGGACGCCATCCGCGCCCAACGCAAAGCCGCTGGAATCATCCCGACGTATCGCTTGGTCGATACCTGCGCGGCCGAGTTCGAGGCCTACACGCCGTATTTCTACTCGACCTACGGCGATGAAAATGAAGCCCGCGAGTCGGACCAGAAAAAGATCATCATCCTCGGCGGCGGCCCTAACCGAATCGGCCAAGGGATTGAATTCGACTATTGCTGCGTCCACGCGGCGTTTGCCCTGAAGGAACTCGGCTACGAGACGATCATGGTGAATTCGAACCCGGAAACCGTTTCCACCGACTACGACACCTCGGATAAATTGTTCTTTGAGCCGCTGACCCTCGAAGATGTCCTCAATATCTGCGATCAAGAAAAACCCCACGGCGTCATCGTCCAGTTCGGCGGCCAAACGCCACTCAACCTTGCCGCCGACCTCGAACGGCACGGAGTGCCCATCATCGGCACCTCACCGAAGTCTATCGAACTCGCCGAAGACCGTAAATTCTTCTCGGCCCTGCTCGATAAGCTGGGTCTCAAGCAAGCGGAGGCCGGCACGGCCACTAACGAGGCAGAGGCTCTAACGGTCGCTAACCGTATCGGTTATCCCGTGCTGGTGCGCCCGTCATTTGTGTTAGGTGGACGAGCGATGATGATCGTTTACAACGACACCGAACTTTCGCGCTATATGCGTGAGGCGGTCACCGCTTCGCCCGAGCGCCCGGTGCTCGTGGACCGGTTCCTCGACAATGCCACCGAGGTGGATGTCGATTGCATCAGCGACGGCGAAACATCGGTGGTCGGTGCCATCATGGAACACATCGAACAAGCGGGCATTCACTCCGGTGACTCAGCTTGCGTGATTCCATCGTTTTCCCTATCAGATTCCATCAAATCGGAAATCACCCGTGCTGCCAAGGATTTGGCGCGTGAACTTAAGGTGATGGGCCTGATGAACATCCAGTTCGCCGTCAAGGACGAGACGCTCTATGTGATTGAGGTCAACCCGCGCGCGTCGAGGACGGTGCCGTTTGTGGGCAAGGCGACGGGCGTGTCGCTCGCCAAGTTGGCGGCCAAAATCATGGTCGGCCACAAACTCAAAGACCTCGGGTTCACCGAGACGATCGTGCCGCCTCACTTCTCGGTGAAAGAAGCGGTTTTCCCGTGGAACCGCTTCCCCGGTATTGACATCGTCCTGGGTCCGGAAATGAAATCCACCGGTGAGGTGATGGGGATCGACCCGGATTGGGGGATGGCCTATGCCAAGGC
Organism: Prosthecobacter sp.; assembly: GCA_043722215.1. Taxonomy (GTDB): domain Bacteria; phylum Verrucomicrobiota; class Verrucomicrobiia; order Verrucomicrobiales; family Akkermansiaceae; genus Luteolibacter. Next base: position 14,193 of record JAYSPI010000293.1, on the reverse strand, counting down.
CCAGATCGCAGCCTTCAACCCGCTGCCCACTAGCGGCAACGTTTTCCTTTCGGTGGCGGACCTCGATAAATCTCGCACGGTCACCGTGGCTCGCGACCTCTCCGAGCTCGGGTTCAAGATCTTCTCCACCGGTGGCACCCACGCCCGCCTGACCGCCGAGGGGATCCCGTGTACCCGCGTCTATAAACTCGCTGAGCAGGCCCGCCCGAACGTCATCGACATGATGAAAAACCGTGAAATCCATTTTGTGGTCAACACGCCGAGCACCCACGAAGCTCGCGAGGATGAGATTCGGATCCGCTCGACGGCCATCGCCCAGAAAATCTCCCACGCCACGAACTTGTCTGCCGCCGAAGCCTCGGTTAAAGCGATCCGCTCGCTCAAGCAGAAGGATCTCACCGTGATGAGCATCCAAGAATACCACGCGTAAGCACACCCGCTTGAAAGGCAAAAGTCGAAGAGCCGCCCATTCTGAGCAGTCCTTCGACTTCTGACGCTTTAACACGTGGCAGCGCCTGCCCATTTGGCGTGTGACTCGCTAGAATCGCCGCAGGGACGTCACGATCGATCCTTCGATCGATCGTGCGCGTCGCAAGTGGGTTCAACCGCGGTTGCCGCGGTCCTCGACCGAGCCGCCCTTTTGCGAGCGCTTGCGGGCGTTGACGTCTAGGATGCGCTTGCGCAGACGAATGTTCTTGGGGGTCGCCTCGACGAGTTCGTCAGTATCGATATATTCGATGGCGCGCTCGAGCGAGAACCGGATCGGCGGGGTGAGTTTGGAGGTTTTGTCCTTACCGGCCGAGCGCATGTTGTCGAGGTGCTTTTCCTTGACCGGATTGACGGGCATATCGCCGACGCGCGGGTTTTCCCCCACAAGCATGCCGCTGTAAACCGCATCGCCAGCACCCACAAACAGGACACCACGCGTTTCGAGCAGTTGCAGCGAGTACGGCGTGGCCGTCCCCGAATCCATCGACACCAACGTGCCGGTTGTGCGGTTCTGGATCTCACCGGCGTGCGGCGCGTATTCCTTAAACAAGTGGCTCATGATGCCGTGGCCGGACGTCAGATTCACCAATTCGGTTTCCAGGCCGATGAGGCCTCGGGTCGGGATCACCGCTTGAATAAACGTGCGTCCGCTCGGTTCGGTGTCCATGTGATCCATTAGGCCCTTGCGGTTGATGAGGCTCTTGAGAATCCCCTGCGTGTAGTCGCCCGGGGCCTCGATGTAGAGCGTTTCAAATGGCTCGAGCAAGCGCCCACCGTCGTCGCGCCGGAAAATGACCATCGGCCGCGAAACGCAGACCTCAAAGCCCTCACGGCGCATTTGTTCGACGAGCACGGCAATCTGCATGGCACCGCGCGCCGACACATTGAAGACGCCCGAAAGATCGGTGTCCTCAACCTGAATCGAGATGTTGGTTTTCAACTCGCGCATCAGGCGGTCGCGGATGGCGCGCGACGTCACGTGCTTGCCTTCGCGCCCTGCCAGCGGGCCGTCGTTGATGGAAAACTGCATTTGGACGGTTGGCGGGTCGATCGCGACGAATGGCAGTGGCTCGATGTCGGGTGAGGCCGCGAGGGTTTCGCCGATGTCGATGCTATCGATGCCGGCAGCGATGCCGACGATGCCGCCTGCGCCGCAGCCTTCGGAGTCGGTGGTGGCGAGGCCGGAATAGGTGAAGGTTTTCATCACCTTCGATTGTTGTTTGGTGCCGTCTTTGCGCAGCAACCAGATGGTGTCGCCCTTTTGGACGTTGCCGCCGAGCACCTTGCCGATGGCGACGCGGCCGACGTAGTCGTCCCACTCGATGTTGGAAACCAGCATCGAGAACGGCGAATTCGGGTCCGCCTTTGGCTCTGGGATGAATTCAACGATTTTTTCCAAGAGTGGGACGCAGTCCTTTTTCTCGTCGTCCGGGTGATTCATGAAGTAGCCGTCACGCGCTGATCCGTAAACAAACGGCGCGTTGAACTGGTCTTCCGTCGCGTCAATATCGAGAAATAACTCCAACACTTGGTCGTGGACTTTCAGAGCGTCGGCGAAGGGGCGGTCGATCTTGTTGATCACCACGATCGGCTTGAGGCCTTCCGCCAGCGCCTTGCGCAGCACGAAGCGAGTCTGTGCTTGCGGGCCGCCAGAGGCGTCCACGACGAGCAGCACGCCATCGACCATTTTCATGACGCGTTCGACTTCGGCGCCGAAATCGGCGTGACCTGGCGTATCGACGATATTGATGGTGTAGCCCTTCCAATGGATGGAAGTGTTTTTGGCCTTGATGGTGATGCCCTTTTCGCGTTCGAGGTCCATCGAGTCCATGGCGCGCTCGGTCGTCGCCTGGTTGTCACGGTAGGTGCCGCCGGCTTCGAGGAGTTGGTCAACCAGGGTCGTTTTTCCATGGTCAACGTGGGCGATGATGGCGAGATTGCGAATTTTCAGGGACATGGGAGCAATTGGGATGGGATGGAACCTCCGCGCGAAGGGGGGCGGGCTATGCAAGGTTTTCGCCCGAGTGGCAAGGCGCGATTCCTGATTATCGTCAATAATCGCAAAAAACTACCCAAAGTCGTTGAATTGGTCATCATTTCACGCTGGGACAGGTCAACCGGCTTGACCGCGGCAGAACGGGATTCTAGGAACGGGCCATGACACCGCTTTACGAAGGCAAATCCAAGCGCCTGTGGGCCACCGCCAACCCACAAACGCTGCGCATGGAGTTTAAAAACGACGCCACCGCCTTCAACGGCGAGAAAAAGGAGAGCTTCGAAAATAAAGGCCGCTTCAACAATGCCATCAGCACTCTGATCTACGGCCTGCTCGAAAAAGAAGGCGTGCCAACCCACTTCATCCGTTCAATCGATGAGACCAACGTGGAAGTCCATAAAGTCGAGATCCTGATGGTCGAGGTGATCGTGCGCAATGTCGCGGCCGGCAGCTATTGCAAGCGGACCGGCACCGCCGAGGGCCACCCGTTCTCGCAGCCGATCGTCGAATTTTCTTACAAGGACGACGCGCTCGGTGATCCACTCATCAACGACGACTACATCCGCGAAATGGGTCTCGCCACCCCACAAGACCTGGTGTTTTTGCGCCGGTCGGCACTTAAGGTCAACGACATCCTCAGCGCTTTCTTCGCCGAGTGCGGACTCAAGCTGGTGGACTTCAAACTCGAGTTCGGTCGTCTCGCCGCTGACCCCACGGTCATCGTCCTAGCCGATGAAATCAGCCCCGACGGCTGCCGTCTGTGGGATCTCAAAACCGGTGAAAAAATGGATAAGGATCGATTTCGGCGTGGGTTGGGCAATTTCATGGAGGCCTACGAGGATGTCCTCGCACGGGTCCAAAAGACCCTCGCCTCCGCATGATTTCAGCCGCCTCGCATCAGCTGCACACCCCACCAAATGAGGGCGCAGGTGGCGGTAACGAGTAGCGCAATGAGCAGCAGGTCCCGGGTTTGATCGAGCTTGCGGTTCTTGGCCTCTCCCCGTGACACCTTGGCCTCTTGTTCGTTGCGTCGTAGGCGCTCACGCACCTCTTCCAGCGGCGGCATCGTGAGCTCGCGCTCACGGCGCTCCTTGACGAGGCGTTCTTGGTTGGCGGCGGACTCTCGTGCACGCTTGCTGAGTTGCTGCTCTCGTTCGCGCAGGTGGTTGAGCTCCAATTCCTCCCGGGTCGGCGTGTGGCGGCTCATGGCGGCTGTTATTTCTTCAACAGATAAACCACCAGCCATACACTGCCGAGCACCAGCATCGGCAGATGAAAAAACAGCCCCTGTCGCAGCTGGGTCATGAGTTCTGTGGTCGCTGCTAGGCCTTTGTGCGTTCTCCCACGCTTCGAAGTCCGCCCGAAGATGGCTCCGCTGCGCGACCCCTCAAAATGCGCCGCCGCTTGGTCGTATTCATCCTCGGCCACTTCGATCGCCATCGCCGCTCGCTCCAATTTCTCGGAGAGATTGTCGCGCGTCCAATTGTCAGGGTTGAATTTCTGAATCTTATCGAGGTGGGCTGCAAAGCATGCACGGCATTGCTCGATATCTTCGGCCTCGCTCTGCAACTCTAACAGCGTGCGGTCGATCAACGTGATGGCCGAGGTGAATTTCTCGCTGAGCTCGACTTGCTGGGTGATGAACTCGTGCTTGCGCATCGTGAGTTCCTCTAGCGCCAGCTTCTTGCGCTCTAGCTCCTCGCGCTGCTCCTGAATCCGCTCAAGTTCGTCCTGCGCGTCTTTTAGCTTCCGATCGTAATCTTCCGTCCGGTCCGACCGGTCCGGAGAGTGCATCTCCATCTGGGTCGAACGAATTCTTAAATGCTGCGTGTGTTCGGTGAGGGAGGCCATGGCGGTAATTGTTGGAAAGATACGTGTCCTTTACTCAAATCTGGATCATTCAGCCAGCGAAATATCTTACTTTTCTTGACAATCGTCCCAAGGCGCTTTTTCAGGTCACCCCACCGCGCTCGCGTTCAGATGTAAAACATCGAGTCGCCAGGGTGCTGAGCCAGCGATTCCAAGGTGATTTGGTCGAGCCCTTGGACCACGCTGGCCGTCACTTGGTCCCAGGCATGGCGGATCGACGCCCCCGATTCGCCGTCGCGGGCGACCGAGCATTGGAGCAGCGACGGGTCCACGGCCTGGACCACGTGTCGCAGGGTGATGGTGTCGGGTGCGCGGGCGAGCAGGTAGCCGCCGGACTGGCCGCGGCGGCTATCGACGAGGCCGGCGCGGCGCAGGTCATTGAGGATTTGCACGAGGAAGTTGCTCGAAACGGCTTCTCGTTGCGCCAGCTCTTCAAGGCGTGTAAGGATCCGCGTGTCATGGTGCTTCGCAAGTTGCGCGAGCGCCCGACAGGCATATTCCAATTTCTGTGAAATCTTCATGAATCCATCCCAACAAACCGCAACCCATCCGGCGAGCAAGAATCCCGATTCGCTCAGCTCCGCCAAATCCATGGACCTCCACCAGGTCTGGATGACCTTGCGCGATGATGCCAAACGGGTCGCAGAACAGGAACCGATGTTGCGCCACCTAGTGGACGATGTGATTCTGGCGCGTGAAACCTTGGCAGAGGCTCTCGGCGCACGCTTGGCGCGCCGCTTGGCCCGCGAGGACATGCCGCGTGCCACCATGGAGGGCTTGCTCACGGGGGTCTTCAAGGCGCATTCGCAGATCGTTCACAACGCATCGCGTGACATGCAGGCGATGTTCGAGCGTGACGCAGCCTGCTTCTCGTTGTTAGAGCCCTTGTTGTTTTTCAAAGGGTTTTTGGCCCTGACCAGTTACCGGGTTTCCCACCAACTCTGGCGTGACGGGCGGCGCTGGCTCGCGCTCTACCTGCAAAGCCTTGCCAGTGAGTCGTTCGCGGTGGATATCCACCCGGCCGCCCGCATCGGCTGCGGGATCCTGCTGGACCACGCCACGTCGTTCGTGGTGGGGGAAACCGCAATTATCGAGGATGACGTCTCAATCCTGCATGAAGTCACCCTCGGCGGCACCGGTAAGATCACGGGGGACCGGCATCCCATCATCCGCTCGGGCGTGCTGATCGGTGCAGGTGCAAAAATTCTTGGTCGGGTGGTCATCGGCACCGGTGCCAAAGTGGGTGCCGGCAGTGTCGTCCTCCACGATGTGCCGCCGCACACTACCGTGGCGGGCGTGCCAGCCGTCATCGTTGGCGAAGCCAGCGAACAAAACCCAGCCCGAGAAATGAACCAGAGTCTCGATTGCGGCAACGCCATCTAACATTATGAACACGCGTCTTCTTGCCATCCTGTGCTGCGCGCTTGCCAGCGTTTCATGTGACCGAATCAAATCGTGGGTCACCAAGGCATCGACTACCGTCCAACAAAAAATCGCCGCGCCCGGTGCGGCGGGTAAGCCACCCGCCCCAGCGATACCGCCAGACCCGGAGTTGCAGAAAAGCGTCGATCAAACCGCCGAGGGGACCATTTTTCGTAAGGATCTCCCGTTTCCTACCCGGATCGAGGTGCGATCCACCCGTCGCGTCGAACTCGCCGGGCGGTTTTCGCAGTCGTCGGCCGTCGGCAAGGAGGCGATCGTGAGGAAGGCCACCCAAACCACGATCACCCAATTCGAGCGGACTGACGGGCGGCTTCGCTACACACTCGAACAAGCAAAGGTTGAGCTCCCGGCTCCCGCCGATCCCAAGGAAGAGAAGAAAGTCTTGCCCAACCCGCTGGAGTCGCCCGTCTCATCTACTCAGCCGGTGATGTTTCGCCAGACGGGTCGCACCTGGAGCGCGGATCGGCCCACGGATTTTCATGCCGCCGCCCTAGCGAAGCAACTCGCGCCAGGGTTTGACCAACTCCTCATCGATAATGCGCTAACCGCCCGCCCGCTGTGGTTTGCCAAGCACCGCTTCAAGATCGGTGACGAACTGGTGGTGGACGGCCCCAACTTGCCGATGCTCGTCGCGGGCAACGCCAAAGGCTCGTGCACTCTGAAGCTGGAATCCTTTGAGCCGGTGGACGGCCACCCTTGCGGAGTGTTTTCCATCACTGGCGATTACAGCCGCAAACGCGTCATGGATTTCGAGGGCAACTTCCGCAACGAAGAGATCACCATCCAAGCCGGTAAAATCTGGTGCTCGTTGATCTACCCGGTGATCCTCAAAGAGGACCTCGATACGATCCAAAGCTTGAAATCCGCCGAACTGGGCGGCCCCGTCATCTGCGGCCAAGGCACCATCAAGGGAATGGTTACCCGCACATGGCACCCACTTAAACCCTGAAACGCAACAACCCCGCCATCGCTGGCGGGGTTGATTTCTCGAATAGGATGGCGGAGCGGACGGGGCTCGAACCCGCGACCTCCAACGTGACAGGCTGGCGCTCTAACCAACTGAGCTACCGCTCCATGTCCTGTTCGGGTGGCGCGGACGCTACCGGCCGACCTGCCACCACGCAACACCTTTCTTCTCTCGATGCTAAAAATTTTTAAGAATGCCAGCTGGGGGTCATCGATCCCCGTGATAGACCGGTCAATCCGGCCATCGATCCGGTAAAATCCCGGCCCTTTCCGCAATCCTCTTGCCAAATCCGTCGCCTCCTGCCTAGTCCCTCAACCCGCGCCCGCACCACGGGCCGCATCCATTATGGGCAAAACTCTCATCATCGCCGAAAAACCCAGCGTCATGACCGACCTCAGCCGCGCGCTTGCGAAGCCGCTCGGCAAGTTCGAGAAAGAGGGTTCAGGACGCGACGTTTACTACGAAAACGACCAAGCGGTGATCACCTCCGCCGTCGGTCACCTCGTCGAACTCCGGATGCCCATGGGCCCCAACGGTAAAAAACTCCCGTGGAACTTCCAGGTGCTACCCGCCATCCCCGAGCGCTTTGATCTCGACCCGATCCCCGACTCGGAGGCCCGCCTCAAGCAAGTCCTCAAGCTGGCGAAACGTAAGGACATCGATCGCATCGTCAATGCTTGCGACGCCGGCCGCGAGGGCGAGTTGATTTTCCACTACATCATGGAAATCGGCAACCTCCGCAAACCCGTCCAACGGCTGTGGATGCAGTCGATGACCAACAATGCCATCCTCGAGGCGTGGGAATGCCTGCGCAGCGAAGAGCAAATGCAATCCCTCACTGATGCCGCTCAGTGCCGGTCGGAGTCGGACTGGTTGGTCGGCCTCAACGCCACCCGCGCTCTCACCTGCTTTAACTCACGCCACGGGGGCTTCAATATCACCGCCGCCGGCCGCGTCCAAACCCCCACCCTCGCCATCCTCGCCGCCCGCGAAGCCGAAATCCAAGCGTTCACACCCAGCCCGTATTTCGAGGTCCACGCCACATTCGGCGTCCAGTCCGGCGAATTCCTGAGCAAGTGGATCGACCCGACCTGGAAAAAAGATGAAACCCTCCCGCACGGACGCGCCGAACGGATCTGGGACCAAGCGACCGCCGACGCCATCGCGTCGCGCAACCAGGAAAAATCCGGGGTGGTTACTGAGGACAAGAAAGCACAATCGCAGATTGCGCCGCAACTCTACGACCTGACCACCTTGCAGCGTGAGGCCCCATTTTCAGCCAAAGGCACCCTCCAGATCGCCCAGGCGCTCTATGAAAAACACAAGGTCATCACCTACCCCCGGACCGATTCGCGCTACCTGCCAGAAGACTACACCGCCAATGTCCGCTCAACCATGCAGGACATCGGCAATAGCGAACTCGACGTCGCCCAATACGCATCCGCCGTGCTCGCTGGCAGCGCGGATCACGGCCCGCGCCTCCATAAATCACGCCGCGTCTTCGACAATAAAAAAGTCTCGGACCACTTTGCCATCATCCCCACCGGTAAAATCGCCAAACTCAGCGAAACCGAGCAGAAGGTGTTCGATTTGATCGTCAAGCGGTTCATCGCCGTGTTTTATCCGTCCGCCGAGTTCGAGCAAACGACCCGCCTGACTCGCATCACCCACGCGTCCCCTGCCACCATCGTCGATACCTTCAAAACCGAAGGCCGCGTGCTAGTCAAACCCGGGTGGTTGGAAGTCTATGGCCGCCGCCCCGGCGTCGCCGCCGGCAAGGATGAACTCGTCCCAGTCACCGCGGGCCAAGTCGCCGCCGTCACATACCTCGAGGTCCTCCACGAACACACGAAACCCCCAGCCCGCATGACCGAAGCCACCCTGCTTTCCGCCATGGAAGGAGCCGGTAAACTCATCGACGACGAGGCGCTGGCCGAAGCCATGGCCGACCGCGGCCTCGGTACACCCGCCACCCGCGCCGCCACCATCGAAGGCCTCATCGCCCAAAAATACCTCGCCCGCGAAGGCCGCGAACTCTTCGTCTCAGGCAGCGGCATGCGCCTCATCCAACTCGTCCGCGAAATGGATATCGAAGGGCTCTACTCGCCCAAACTCACCGGCGACTGGGAATACAAACTCCGCCAAATGGAACAAGGGCACCTCCAACGTGACACGTTCATGAAGGAAATCGTCGCTTACACCCACGAAATCGTCACGAAAGCCCGCAAACTCGCCGACGACGCCAAAAACCAGTCGTTCCCAGACCTGGCCGTCGCCTGCCCGATCTGCGGCACCCAAGACCTCCGTCAGACCGACGCCACCTACGAGTGCCGCCAACCGGAATGCAAGTTCAAGGCCAAAAAACATATCGCCGGCCGCGCGCTCAGCGCCGATGAGGCGACCGAGTTGTTCACCAAAAAGTTGGTGGGTCCGCTCACGGGGTTTAAGTCGAAGTTCAATAAACTCTTCGACGCCGCCCTCGAGTTGGACGCCAAATTCAAGATCAACTTTGTCTTCGATAACGACGACAAGGACGCCGCCCTCGAACTCACCGAAGAACAACTCATCGGCGTGACCGACTTGGCCGATGGCCGCCACCTCAAGATCTATCAGAGCGACAAAGCCTATCACATTCCGGCTCTCGTCACCAAAAAGGACCCAAATGGCGTGCGCATCGGAAAAACCATCCTTCAGCACGAAATCACAGCCGACCAAGTGCTCAAACTTGTGGCCACCGGAAAAACTGATGTGATCAAAGGATTCGTCTCGAACCGCACCAAGCGCAAATTCGACGCCTTCCTCACTTTCGACACCAAGGATGGCAAGATCGGCTTCGACTTCCCACCCCGCCCCGCCAAAAAGGCCGCCACCAAAAAAACCGCCAAAACCCAAAATAGCGAGGCGTGACCACGGGCAGCGCGGGCCACTCACCGACGGGCCACCTATTTTCGCAACTTTTTCAACCCGCAGGTTTTCTATCCCCGCAATGAAATCATCCCACTGGCTGCCAATCGTCATCCTCACCTCGTTTGCGCCACTGCTCCACGCAGTGGAATCCAAACATACCGCAGATTACATCCTTTCCAACCCGAGCGAATTCGAGGGGAAAGAGGTCACTGTAGAAGTTGCCTGCGTGAAACCGGTGCAATGGAAAAGCTCGATCCCGGAGTTGGCGTTCTTCCATGCCACCACCTACGACCGCCGCAATCACAAGCCGGACGGCACGATTCTCGTCGTGATTCCCGCCGTTGAATCCGGCCATTTTGCCAAAAAATATGGCACGGAGTTCCACGGAAAATTCACCGTTCCCAATCTATTGAAAGGGACCTTTCTGGCCGCCAAGGGCCACCTCGGTTATGGTAATAAACGCTGGGTCATCGACACCACCGGCCAAGCCGCTGCCTTGATCCAAGCACATAAACTCCATATCCCAGACCACGACGCCGACGCCAACCACGGCCACAACCAGCGCTAATCACTCGTAGCAAAACAAAACTCTCAACCCGGCGGGCCATGGTGGCCCGCCGCTTTCATTTCTACCCACTGCCATGTTCCGCCACCCTCTCGTCCTCATGCTCTTCGCGTTGTTGCTGCCCGCCCAGGCGTTCGAACTGCCTGCCGCGTCCACCCAATGCATCGTCGCCATCGCCAACGATTGGAATAGCTCCTCTGCCTCCCTCCAATTCTATCAAAAAGCGGGTGGCCGCTGGGTGGCCGACGGTCCGGCCTGGGCATCACGCCTGGGCAAGCATGGCTTGGTGTGGGGAGCCGGTCTCCACCCAGTTCCTGGCAACGCGACCACCAAGCGCGAGGGTGACCAGCGTTCGCCCGCCGGGGTTTTTGCTATCGGTGGCGCCTGGGGCTACGACCCCAGCATCCGCAAACACCCACAACAGGCATACCGCCAAGTCACCCCCCGCGACCTCTGGATCGAAGATTCCTCGTCCCCTCAATATAACTGTAACGTTATCCTCAACCACGAACCCACTTCCCCCTGGGAAAAACAACAACAAATGAAACAGCGCGACCCCGCCCACGCGCTCAAACTCTTCATCGCCCACAACGCCCCGCCCAACCCCACCCCCAATGCCGGCTCTTCTATCTTCTTCCATATCTGGCGCGACGCTGGCGGACGCCCGACCGCCGGCTGCACCAGCATGGACGAAGCCAAACTGCGCGCAATGGTCGCTCGCATCGACCCAACCCGCCAACCGCTTTATATCCTGCTGCCCAAAGCAGAATACGCGCAATACCGTGCCGCTTGGCAACTCCCGTGATCGCTGCACACCTCTCTGCTCTTGATTATTTCCCAGAGCCGCCCGATGGTCGCCGCCGATGGCTAGCGCAACACCCCTATCCCCAACGGTCCCCGATGCCAACGGCCATTTCGGCCAGTTCGGCGGCATGTTTGTCCCCGAAACCTTGCTCGCTCCCCTTCAACAACTCGCCGCCGCCTACCAATCCGCCCGCAACGACCCCGCCTTCCTCGCGGAACTCAACGGCCTGCTCCACGACTACGTCGGCCGCCCCACCCCACTCTACTTCGCCCAACGCTGGACCGAAAAACTCGGCGGAGCCAAAATCTATCTGAAACGCGAGGATCTTCTCCATACCGGCGCCCATAAAATCAATAACGCCCTCGGCCAAATCCTCCTCGCCAAACGCCTCGGCAAAAAACGCATCATCGCCGAAACCGGCGCCGGCCAGCACGGCGTGGCAACCGCCACCGTCTGCGCCCGCTTCGGCATGGAATGTGTCGTCTATATGGGAAAAGTCGATATGGAGCGCCAGGCGCTCAACGTCGTGCGGATGCGCCTGATGGGGGCCGATGTGCGCCCCGTCACCGCCGGCCAAGCAACCCTCAAGGAAGCCGTTAACGAGGCCCTACGCGATTGGGTCGCCAGCGTCGATACCACCCACTACATCCTCGGCTCCGCCCTCGGATCGCACCCGTTTCCCATGATCGTGCGCGACTTTCAACGCGTCATCGGCGTCGAGGCACGCCGCCAAATCCTCGAAAAAGAAGATCGTTTGCCAGATCTGTTAGTTGCATGCGTGGGCGGCGGCTCCAATGCCATCGGCCTATTCCATCCATTTCTTGACGATGAGGGAGTGCGCATGGTCGGCGTGGAAGCCGGCGGCGATGGCATCATCCCGGAGCGCCACGCCGCCCGCTTCCAAGGTGGAAAACTCGGCATCCTCCAAGGCACCAAAACCTGGTTGCTGGCCAATGAAGACGGCCAAATTGAACTCACCCACTCGGTTTCTGCCGGCCTCGACTACGCGGCCGTCGGCCCCGAGCACGCCTATCTGAAGGACATTGGCCGGGTCGAATACACCTACGCCACCGACACCGAGGCGCTCGCGGCATTCCAGGAACTCGCCCATTGTGAAGGGATTATCCCCGCTCTCGAAAGCTCCCACGCCCTGGCCTACGTCTCAAAAATCGCCGGCGACCTACCGCCCTCGACGATCATTATCGTCAATCTATCAGGCCGCGGAGATAAGGACGTCGAGCAAGCGTCCAAGTTCCTCCTCTAACTACAGCGCTCCTCCACTACTCCGCTAGAAACCCCTGGAGCGCGGTGCGCGTAATCCGCCAAACCGGGCCGATCTTCTTGCCCTTCAAGTCGCCCGCCTCGAGCGCTGCTAGCACGTCGGCCTCGGTGACTCCCAGCGCCTCCGCGGCCTGCCCAGGCGTCAGCAACTCCGGCACGTCAACCGCTGCCGCAGGAGGTGGTGATTGCATCGTCTTGACCATCTCCTGTGCCAAGCCAAACCCCATCGCCAGTTGGGCTGGCATCGCCGCGTTGCCGTCACCCCCACCAGTCATCGAGTTTCCTAACTGAAACTTCACATAGTCGGTTAGATTGCCTACCGCCGCCATGCTGGTGCGTTTGTCGATGGCAGCCTCTACCTCGGGTGGGACGGAGACATTTTCAACCAGGAAGCTGGTGATTTCGAGGCCGTACTTGCTTGTGACCTGCGGGTTGATGATAGGCAGCAACGCCTTGCCCAGCTCCGAGTAGCGCGCGGCGACGTCCAGCGCGGGCACGCCGCACGCTGCCAGGGCCTCGCTGAAGACGCTCACGATGCGCGAGCGCATGGTGTCGGCAAATTCGCTGAGGAGGAAGTGGGAGTCGGTGCCGGCAACCTCCTTGAGGAACGTTGGCGGGTCGGTGATTTTAAAATCAAATGTTCCAAATGCCCGCATCCGCACCACTCCAAAGTCCGGGTCGCGCATCATCACCGGATTCGGTGTTCCCCACTTGTTGCCGGTGAATAAGCGTGTCGTTACAAAATACACGTCCGCCTTGAATGGCGACTCAAAGCCATATTTCCAGCCCTTCAGGCGGTTAAGCACCGGCAGGTTGTCGGTCACCAGCGAGTGTTTGCCTGGTGCAAAACAATCGCCGTATTCACCGAGGTACACAAACTGCGCGACCTGGCTTTCTCGAACAATCAATTGCGCTCCTTGCTTGATCGCGTGATCGTTGTCGGGAAACCGCCATGCCAGCGTATCACGCGAGTTGTCGTTGAACTCGATGATTTCTAGCAACTCGCCTTGGATAAAACTCAGAATACTCATGGGCTGGATCTGGATGTGGGGGTTGTCAAGGGGCTTTCTGCTAGCGTCATTCTAACCCGTGGGCACTCACTTCGTCCTCATCCCAACCGAGGTAGTGGCCGAGTTCATGTAAAAATGTCGTCCCCACTTCATCGCGGAAATCCTGCTCATCCCCCTCCACCCAGTCCCACAAGTTGCTCAGAAACAATCGAATGCGCGGTAGATCCGCTGCCTCAGCCTCGTCCGCAGCCGAGGGTCCTTCAAACACCCCGAGCTCGTCGCCTACCAAGCCCTCATCCAGTGCCCCCTGGCCCGGCTTTTCCTCGAATGCAACCGCCAATTTGAGCGCTGCCGTTTTGACATCATCGGGCAGCACCTTGATCAGCGACTTGAGTTCCTCGTCCGCCCAGCGGCTCAGCGTTTCAAAATTCATGCCTCGCTTTACCCAATCGCCGCCCACCACGCAATCCGCAATCCGCCACGTGTCGGCGCTGGTTCAAAACTCGACAGATTTCAGCGTAAAATGGCCGAGAATCGGAGGCCATGTTCACTTGAAGTGGTTCCGCGAAACGGAGCCAGTGTCTTAGCGATGGCGCAGGAGGTTTCGGGAGTCTAGAACGCCACCGAAACCAAGGAAACGAACGAGAAGCACACACCGTGCAGAATTCAAGGCGCGAGTCGCCTTGGAGGCGCTCAACGGGCGTCAAAACCATCAATCAGATTGCCCAGGATGAGGGCGTGCTGCCGGTCCAGGTGAGCGCTTGACCTCGGTGACTTCTGGCGGGCGCTGCGCATGATTGGCAGGCTTGGGGAGATAATTCTGCATCTCGCCGCGAGATTCAAGGCCTCGCTGCTGGCCTG
>JAYSPI010000292.1:0-6674 GCA_043722215.1 Prosthecobacter sp. | reverse complement strand
CAGATCCTTCGCCGGTGCAGGGCAGCACAATCATGGCTGTGGCAGGCATTGGCATTGTGATCAACACGGCCACCGCTTTACTTTTCATGAAAGGGCGCGAGCACGATTTGAACATCCGTGGAGCGTTTCTCCACATGGCGGCTGACGCCCTCGTTTCAGTAGGCGTGGTGGTGGCCGGAGCATTGGCGCTTTGGCAAGGCTGGAACTGGCTGGATCCGGTCGTAAGCCTGGTGATTGTGGTCGTGATACTCGCTGGCACCTGGGGACTCTTCCGCCAGTCGCTGCACATGCTGTTTGACGGTGTGCCCTTCGAGATCGATCCCGGAGCGGTCCGGCAGTATTTGGAAGCGCTTCTTGGCGTTCGTCAGGTCCACGATCTGCACATTGGGTCGATGAGCACCTCGCAGATCGCGCTGACCGCGCATCGGGTGATGCCGCGCGGCTGTCTGGACGACGTTTTGCTACAGGATGCCACTCATGCTCTTCATGACCGTTTCGAGATTGAATACGTTACCCTTCAGGTCGAGCGTGCGCAGTTCTGTCAACCTTGTGACGACGTCTCCCCAAACAACCATCAAGAATCAGAATTATGACCACCTACGTTTACGAAACCATCCCACAAGCGCCCGGCGTCAAACCAAGCTACTTCGAGATCAAACAAAGCATGAATGATCAGCCTTTGACCGTGCATCCGGAAACCGGCGAAGCAATCCGCCGCGTCATTCTCGGCGGCTTCGGAATACTCAGCAGCAGAAACTCAGGTAAACAGCAATCATCGTCGGGCGGTGGCTGTTGTGGCGGTTCCGGCTGCGGTTGCTAAACACCCATCAACATACCCAAATTAGCCATGGATTCGATAACTCCTCCAACCCATCCATCCGCAGTGCCCAAGCGCCTGAATTTTTTCGAGCGCTATCTGTCACTATGGGTTCTCGTTTGCATGATCGTCGGCGTGGCGCTTGGCAAACTGCTGCCGGACGCCATCGCCAGCCTGAGCAAACTGGAATTTGGCCAAGGCTCGCAGGTCAATATCCCCATCGCGGTGCTGATCTGGCTGATGATTTTCCCGATGATGCTGAAGATTGATTTCAGCTCGCTGGGTAGTATCGCTCAGAAGCCCAAGGGACTGTTCATCACCCTGTTCGTCAACTGGCTGGTGAAACCCTTCAGCATGGCCTTCCTCGCCTGGGTATTCTTGCAACATGTCTTTGCTGGATGGATCGAGCCCGCGATGGCCAAGAACTACACCGCCGGGTTGATCATCCTGGCGGCGGCGCCCTGCACCGCCATGGTGTTTGTCTGGAGTTATCTCACTGACGGCGACCCGGCCTACACGCTGGTACAGGTGGCGGTCAACGACCTCATCATGCTGGTGGTGTTCGCGCCCATCGTGATGTTCCTGTGCGGGGTGGCCGACGTGGTCGTGCCGTCCAAGGTGCTCATCACCTCGGTGGTTGTGTTCATCGTCATTCCGCTGGCCGCGGGTTTCCTTACCCGCAAGGTCCTGTTGAAATCCCATGGCGCCGAGTGGTTTGAGAAATCCTTCCTACCCAGGTTTCAGCCGGTGACGGTCATGGCGCTGCTTGCCACGCTGGTGCTGATCTTTGCCTTCCAGGCGGAGAATCTCACCACCCGGTGGGTGGCCGTCATTCTGCTGGCCGTGCCCATCTTGGTGCAGGTCTACTTCAACTCCAGCCTGACCTATCTGTTGATGCGGTGGTTCAAGGTGCCCCACAACATCGCCTCACCCGGCGCCCTTATCGGTGCCAGCAACTTCTTCGAACTGGCGGTGGCAGTGGCCATCACTCTCTTCGGCCCGAGCTCGGGCGCTGCCCTGGCCTGCATCGTCGGCGTGCTGGTCGAAGTGCCCGTGATGCTTTCCGTATGTCGCGTCTGCAACGCCTCGCGGGGCTGGTATCAGCGTGGCTCGGGCGTGCTGCCAGACGCGCCTATCTGATCACGTTCGTGCCTTAGACCTTGAAGTCCACGCAAGAATTGATTTGCTTATTTCGCGAAAAGGCGAATTCTTACGCCATGCAACGCGACGCGAAGGCCTTTTCAAAAGCGACGGTGAAACCAACGAAGTTGGCGCTCAAGCGCCAGGCCGAGGTGTTCAAGGCGCTGGGGCATCCCGGGCGAATGGCAATTGTCCATGCATTGGCAGGTGGCGAGGTCTGTGCCTGTGAGTTGGCCACGGTAGCCGGGTGTGCGCCCTCGACCACCTCACGCCACCTTACGGTGCTCAAGCATGCCGGTCTGATCGCCGACGAGCGGCGAGGCCAGCAGATCATGTATCGGCTGAGTTGTCCCTGCGTGCTGACCTTTGCCGAGTGTATCAGCCGGGTGGATGCCGGGGAAAAAGTCCAAACCCTGCGGGTCGCGTGCTGCGCCTGAACCAAAATGATCCCAAATCCTAGAACCAGAAATTAACATCATGAAAATCCAAGTCTTAGGCACTGGCTGCCAAAAATGCAAATCCCTGGCGCAAGTCACCGAACAAGCGGTTACGGCACTCGGCATTAGCGCAGAAATCAGCAAGGTCACCAACCTCAAGGAAATCATAGCGATGGGTGTGATGATGACGCCCGCGCTGGCCGTGAACGGCGCCGTCAAGCTGTCCGGGCGGGTGCCCGGGATCGCTGAAATCAAAACCCTTCTCCAGGAAACCACAACCCACCCATGAAATCACCTGCTAGAATCATCATCATTTTGTTAGTTGGGGTGGCCGCGGCGTCGGTCATCATGCTCAAGGCCAACAAGCCTCCCGCCGCCACGGCGGCGGATGCGGCAGTGGCCGACGTGACCGCCAAACTTCCCAAGTTGCTGGATTTGGGCGCAACCAAATGCATTCCCTGCAAACTGATGGCCCCGGTGCTCGACGGGCTGAAAAAGGAATACGTCGGCAAGATGAACGTCGAGTTCATCGATGTGTGGCAGAATGAAGACGCGGGTAAGAAATATGGAGTGGAGATGATTCCCACTCAGATTTTCTTTGATGCCAACGGCAAGGAGTTGTTCCGCCACACCGGCTTTTTCGACAAAGAGGACATCCTCTCCAAATGGAAAGATCTGGGAGTGGGCCTCTAAATCCAGCCATGCAAGAACTATTCGCGAATCTAGGTCACGCGGTCGAAGGCGCGCCGCTCATCGCTCTGGCTGCCGCCGTGGCCTGGGGCATTTTGAGCATCGTGCTCAGCCCGTGCCATTTGGCGAGCATCCCGCTCATCGTCGGCTTCATCAGCGAGCAGGGGCCAGTGACCACGCGGCGCGCGTTCTGGACCTCGACGTTGTTCGCCGTGGGCATCCTAATCACCATCGCGGCAATTGGCGCAATCACCGCGGGCGCGGGGCGCATGCTGGGCGATGTCGGCCGCTACGGGAATTATTTCGTGGCGCTGATATTCTTTGTGGTGGGCCTGCATTTGTTAGGGGTGATCCCGCTGCCCTCCTCCGGGCCGGGGAAAGTCGGTATCAAGCGCAAGGGACTGCTCGCTGCCTTGATTCTCGGGTTGGTGTTTGGCGTGGCACTTGGGCCATGCACGTTCGCCTATATGGCACCTATGTTGGGCGTCACATTCAAGCTGGCTCAAACCGCCCCGTGGTATGGCGCGTCATTGCTGCTGGCTTACGGCGTTGGCCATTGCGCCGTGATCGTACTGGCCGGCACATCCACCGAGGTGGTGCAGAGATTCCTCAATTGGAACGAACATTCCAAGGCGGTGACGCGAATCAAGGGCGCGTGTGGTGCGCTGGTCGTGTTAGGCGGGATCTGGATGATCTACACCGCACCCTGAACACCTGGCGGCTAACCTGACATTTCTATCTTCATGGACTCATTGCCTACCCCGCTGGAAAACGACGTTTTAGTAGCTCACTCCAAACCGGGATTCCTGCGCCTGATCGCGCTGGGTGTCGCCGGCCTGCTGGCATGGTGGTTGGTTTACCGGAATCTGGCCGTCATCTCCGTTTGGTTCACCTACAGGATATTGCCGATGGAGAAAGGGACTCACTTGGCGGCGGCTGTAGAGTTCTTTATTTTTGAGACACCTAAAGTGCTAATGTTGCTGACGTTGGTGGTATTCGCGGTGGGCATCATCCGGACCTTTTTCACGCCGGAGCGCACCCGCCGGATCCTGGCAGGGCGGCACGAGTTTGTGGGCAATGTGGTCGCGGCGTTGCTAGGTATTGTGACTCCGTTCTGCTCCTGTTCCGCAGTCCCGCTGTTCATCGGTTTTGTCACCACCGGCGTGCCGTTGGGAGTGACCTTTTCATTTCTGATCTCCGCACCGATGGTCAACGAGGTTGCCTTGGTCCTGCTATACGGCTTGTTCGGTTGGAAGGTCGCAGGCTTGTATCTCGGCACCGGCCTGATAGTCGCCATGGGCGCCGGGTGGATCATGGGACGCCTGAAAATGGAGAAACATGTCGAGGATTGGGTGTTCCAGATTCCCGGCGGCGTGGCCGCGGAAATCACCGAGTTGGATTGGTCCGGCCGCATCCGGGCCGGATGGGATGCCGTCAGGGACATCGTCGGGCGGGTATGGATCTATGTTTTGTTAGGCATCGCGGTCGGGGCGGGTATCCACGGTTATGTGCCGGAGAATTTCATGGCCTCGCTGATGGGCAAGGATGTTTGGTGGGCGGTGCCACTCGCCGTGCTGCTTGGCGTGCCGATGTATTCCAATGCCGCGGGTATCATCCCAATCGTGCAGGCATTGCTCGGCAAGGGTGCCGCGCTGGGCACGGTGTTGGCCTTTATGATGTCGGTAATTGCCCTGTCATTGCCAGAGGCCATCATCCTGCGCAAGGTCCTCAAACCCCGGCTGGTCTTCACCTTCTTCGGCGTGGTGGCCACCGGCATTCTGCTCGTGGGCTATTTGTTCAACGCCGTTCTGTGAAGCAGCAGTGCGTGCCATTCAGGCGTTTTTCCGAGCGGCGCTTCCGCTTTGTTGTGGTGGACGTGCAAAGGAGCAAAGTCCCGCAGGTATCCTTGCGCGGTGACGGGTTTCCCATCGGGGTGATGGCGGGAGTGGCGCTGATGCTCGGGGGCGCGTGCGTGGCGCTTGCCGGAGCGCTGGCGCTGCGCCGAAAGGTAGTGTAAATCTTTGTCTGAAAAGGCTACGAAGCCCGAGTCCGCCATGCCCATCCGGGGTTGTGGTGTCCGCCCATCCGCGATCATGGTGCGGCGGCTGAGGGCGGTCAGGCCTGCCTGAAGCGCGGGGTGTCCGGGTTTTTCTCCCTGGATCCAGACGGTCTTCGCGACTGGGGAGGAAAGCAAGGGGCGGGCGGCGTCCCAGAGCTGGCGACCTTCCGTGGTGCAGTGAAGCGCTACGGAGCGGCCGATGCGCTTGGGTTCGCACAGCTCCGCCGCGAGCAACTCGGCCTTCACCTTGGTGAGCATGACGGGCGAGTAGCCGATCCTTTCCGCGATTTCCCGCAGGGGCAGGTTCGCCAGCGGCTGGCGCTGGAGGTGGTAGAGCAGCACGCACTGGGCGGCTGGCGTGAGGGGTTTGCCGGCCTTGGGCTTGGGCTGGCGGAAGCGTTCGCGCAGGTCGATCATCGTCAGAGTGACAGACAAATTATTCCTTACAGACAAATGATTCCGCGTTCCCGTCGATCACCGCCGCCTCTCGCCAGCTTACATCGGATACCCCCAGAGCGGCTCGCGAATCTTGCCTTTCTTCACAGAGAGCGCAGCCTTACTTCACCCGGAACCGGTATCCAACGCCGCGGACGGTTTCGATCAGAGGGCGATCGGGATTGGTTTCGATCCGCTTGCGGAGTTTGGCGATGTGCTGGTCTAGGGTGCGAGATTCTGGGAAGTAATCCAGTCCCCAGCATTGGTTGAGGATCGTATCGCGATCGACCACTTGACCGGCGCGTTCGTGGAGCAGGGCAAGAATGGCGGTCTCGCGCGGCGAGAGTTCGATGCTTGCTCCATCCCGTTCGGCCCGCAGCTCGGAGGGCCAGACCGTGAGGTCAGCCATGGTGAAACTGCGGGATCTGCCGGGGACGGAGTTCGCGCGTCTCAGCACGGCGCGGATGCGGGCGATGAGTTCGTGTTTGCCGAAGGGCTTGCGGATGAAGTCGTCCGCCCCGAGTTGGAAGCCAACGACGATGTCGATCTCCTCGCTCTTTGCGGAGAGGAACAAAATCGGCACGTGTGGGTCGAGCGCGCGCACGCGGCGACAGACTTCGTAGCCATCAAGTTTAGGCATCATGATGTCGAGGCAAAGCAGGTCCGGGCGGTGGCGGTTCCACTGCGCGAAGGCGTCCTCGCCATCGCTGGCGACGACGATGTCGAATCCTTCGGTGGCGAGGCAGGCTTGGAGGGTGTCGAGCAGGATCGGATCGTCGTCAGCGAGTAAGATTTTCATGGGGAAGATGGTGCCGGGATGCGGAGCTCGAAACAGGAACCAGAGCCTGACAGGGTGGGCTGGAGAGACAAGGTGCCACCGAGGCGGTGGGCGAGATCCCGGGCGATGGCGAGGCCGAGGCCGGTTCCGCTCGCGCCTTCATTCACGGTAGAATGAATGCGCTCAAAGGGGCGGAAAATGAGATCGGCAGCTTCAGGAGGGATGCCCGGACCTTGGTCGCTGATGCGGAGGATCAATTCACCCGCCACGAGGCGAGTGCTGACGGTGACCAGACCAGCGGGCACGTATTTCTCCACA
>JAYSPI010000291.1:0-7241 GCA_043722215.1 Prosthecobacter sp. | reverse complement strand
TGGTGCGGTGCGTCGGTTCGTGTCCGCGGCAGACGCGCCCGATGCTTGTAGGAAAGCTTGGAGCCCACCACCCGCTCCACAGGCACCAGGCATTGTCCTCGTTCCTCGGACGATGCCAGCTAGCGCCTGCGGCGACCGGATTCACGTCGTGATCACTCCGACCGCGTTCCTGCGGCACCGCGTCGGGCCAGCACGTCGATCCCGCGCTCGGAACGCCGTGAGCCATGCGTTGCTGCGCCCCGCCACAGTGCTCTTGCTCGTCCCGGTCATCCTGTCCAAGCCCGAGCTGGAAGTCCCGCGGGTCATGCCCTCGAGAATCTCGTCGAAAACCCCTTGCTGCGTCGGATTTCCTCGTAGCCGTTGAGAACTCCCTCACGTTTCGTGCCGTCCTCCTGGATCGCTCTAACCCGTCATTTCGCGATGAGGTCCAAAAGTCCCTGCCTCACCATCGCGCGGATCCGGTCCTGGAAAACTCCCTTGAAATCCTCAATCCCGGCTTGCACCGGGGCCATTATCCCTCGATTTCGCTTCATCGTGCTGGTTGGTTTAAACGTTTGTTCAAACAGGCGGTGTCGGCACACCGTCCGATCAACCCGCCACTGGCATCGTCGGTGGCGCTTGCGAAAAATAACCTCGAATTGGGAAAAAAGGACATAGATTTGCCTTTTCTCAAGTGGTTTCATCCAGCCGCTCGTGGGCGCGCAACTCGCCTCCCTTGATGAATTCCACTGATTCCAACTGACCCACCAATGAACACGTATTTTCCACAAATCAAAGCCCCGATCGCCTACGAAGGCTCCAAGAGTCGTGCCCCGCTCGCCTACAAATGGTATGACGCGAATCGGGTTGTACGCGGTAAATCCATGGCCGAACATTTCCGGTTTGCAGTCGCGTTTTGGCATACCTTCAAGGGCAACGGCGCGGATATGTTTGGCCCAGCCGCTTGGACCCGCTCGTGGAACACCGGCTCGCAAATGCAGATCGCGGAGCACGCGCTGCGCGCGAACTTCGAGTTCTGTCAGAAACTCGGTGTTCCCTACTATTGCTTCCATGACCGCGACATCGCCCCCGAGGGTGCCACCTTCAGCGAGTCGGCTCAGAACCTGGCGACCATCGTGGCCCAGGCCAAGCAATTGCAGCAGGACACGGGCATCAAGCTGCTGTGGGGCACCGCCAACCTGTTCTCCAACCCACGCTTCACCCACGGCGCGGGCACCAATCCGGATGCGCACGTGTTTGCATATGCAGCGGCGCAGGTGAAGCACGCGCTGGAAGCCACGCACGAGCTTGGCGGCGAGAACTATGTGTTTTGGGGCGGCCGCGAAGGCTACGAAACCCTGCTCAACACCAACCTCAAGGCCGAACAGGAACACCTCGCCCGCTTCCTCCAACTGGCCGTTGATCATAAACAAAAAATCGGCTTCACGGGTCAATTCCTGATTGAACCCAAGCCGAAGGAGCCAACCAAGCACCAGTATGATTTCGACACCGCCACGGTGCTGGGCTTCCTGCGCGCTCATGGGTTGTATGAGCACTTCAAAATCAACATCGAGGCCAACCACGCCACACTCGCAGGCCATACCTTCGAGCACGAACTCACCGTGGCCGCCGCCGAAAACAAGCTCGGCAGCATCGACGCCAACTCCGGTGACCTGCTGCTCGGGTGGGACACCGACCAATTCCCTAGCGACCTCTATTCGACCACCGCGGCAATGCTCGTGGTGTTAGAGCAAGAAGGCGGCATCGGCGCTGGCGGATTCAACTTCGACGCCAAGTGCCGCCGTGGATCGAGTGATGCACTCGACTTGTTCTATGCCCACATTGGCGGCATGGACGCGTTTGCGCGCGGCCTGCTCGTTGCTGATAAAATCATCGAGGACAAGGCGCTCTCGTCATTTGTTGCGGAGCGCTACGCCTCGTGGCAATCGCCGCTAGGTCAGCAGATCCTGGCCGGTAAAGAAGACTACGCCTCGCTGGAAAAATGGGTGCTGGCCAATGGCGAACCCACTCCCAAGAGCGGCCGCCAGGAAATGCTAGAAATCGTTCTCAACGATTATATCCTGGGTTGATCGACCTACGAAAAACCCAGATTATGTCACTCTACCTAGGATTTGATAGCAGCACCCAGGGGTTGAAGGCGGTCATTATCGACCCAGCCCGCGGGGAAATTGTCTGCGCCAAGGCGGTTAACTTTGAGAAGGATCTGCCGTCGTATCAATGTCCTGGGGGGGTGCTCAATCACCCGGACCCGCGGGTCAAGCACGCCGACCCGCTGCTGTGGTTGGCGGCGCTTGACCTAGTCTTGCAGCGCCTGCAAGCGGACGGAGCCCCGCTCGCCCAGGTCTCTGCGATCAGCGGCGACGCCCAGCAACACGGCTCGGTCTATCTGAATAGCGAGTTTGAACGGATCGTGGCCACCTTGGACCCGGCATTGGATTTGGCCACCCAACTGGCACCTGCATTGGCGCGTACCACCTCGCCGATTTGGATGGACAGCTCGACTGGTGCGGAGTGCGCCGAACTCACATCCGCGCTGGGTTCCCGGTTGCAGGCGTTCACGGGGTCGCCAGCCATCGAACGCTTCGCCGGTCCGCAGATTCGGAAGTTTGCGCGCACCGAGCCGGCTGCGTACCAGCAAACGGCCCGCATTCACCTGATTTCATCGTTTCTGTGTTCCGTGCTGATCGGTGGGGATGCCCCGATCGACAGCGGCGATGGTGCCGGTATGAATCTGCTCAACCTCAGCACCATGCGCTGGGATGAGGAAATCGCCGAGGCCACGGCACCCGGGTTGCTGGCCAAACTTCCGCACGTCGATCCTTCTCCCTCGATCACTGGCGGTGTCGCTCGCTATTTTGAAAAATATGGACTCAGCGCCGGAACACCGGTCGCGACGTGGACCGGCGATAATCCCGCCAGCCTCGTGGGTTGTGGCGTTTCCAATGTCAATACCGCCGTGGTCAGCTTGGGCACTAGCGACACCTTCTTTGCATCGATCAGCCCCTACCGGGTGGATCCCGATGGCTTCGGCCATGTTTTCGGCCTACCGTCAGGCGGCTTTATGTGCCTGACGTGCTTTAAAAATGGCTCGCTCGCTCGCGACCGCGTCCGCACCGAAGCGGGTGCGGACTGGCAGTGCTTCGATGTCGAGGCATTTGCCAAAACCCCCCCTGGCAACCACGGCCAGTGGGCATTGCCGTGGTTTGAACCAGAAATCACGCCCCTGGTGCCTCGCTCCGGTCTGCGCGCCAACTTTGATTTTGCTGCCGCCCAACCGGAAGTCCGTATCCGCGCCGTGGTTGAGGGCCAGGTCATGACCCTGCGCCGACATTCCAAATGGATCGGTGACTTCACCACCTTGCGCGTGACCGGTGGTGCGTCTAACAGCCAAGGGGTCCTGCAGACGCTCGCGGATGTCTTCAATGCCACGGTGGAGACGATTGCCACCACCGATTCGGCCGCTCTCGGTGCCGCCATGGTGGCCGCACATACCGTGGGTGGTAACTGCTATGCCGACCTGTTCGCTGCCTTTTGCCCGCCCACACGGACCATTCTGCCGCGACCGGAAGCGGCGCGAACCTACGCCGATGCCCTCAGCGCGTTCGCTCAATTTGAAGCAGCGGCGCAGTTGCAATAAGTTAGATCAAGATGCGCCATCCTCCTGGATCCAGCATGCAGCTTTACACGTTGATATTACCAGTTAGAGCCATCCTCATCAGCGCCTTGTTGCTGCCACTCACCGTGATGGCGGCTCCCAAACATGTGCTAGTTGTGAGCGTGACCACCGGGTTCCGGCATTCGTGCATCCCCACGATGAACAAGGTGCTTGGCCAGTTGGCTGCCCAAAGTCAGGCATTTACGGTGGACTATGTGGATCAACCGCCAGGTAAACCGAACCCACCGACGGCACCCAACCCCCCCGGCGCAGACGCCACTGATGCCATCACGACCTCTTATAACGAGGCCCAGGCCAAATACACGGCGGATCTCCGCTTGTTTCATGAAAATCAGGCGCAGTGGGATGCGGTGCTCGCATCCGCGCTCATGAAACTCAGTGCAGAGTCACTCAGCCACTATGACGCGGTGATCTTTGCGAACACCACGGGCGATCTCCCCATCCCCGATCGCGACGGGTTCCTCGCTTGGCTCAAATCGGGTAGGGCATTCATTGGCCTCCATGCCGCCACTGATACCTTCCACGGTTGGCCTAACTACGCCGAATTCCTTGGCGGCGAATTCGCCGAGCACGGCCCGCAACTCGCGGTAACATGTATCAATCACGACTCGACACACCCGGCCAACAAACACCTAGGCGCAACCTTCGACATCGCTCTGGAGGAAATGTACCAAATTAAAAAGCACGACCCATCCCACGAGCACGAACTCCTCGTGCTGGATAAAAAGCCTGAAGCCGCCGACCCCCGGCCTGGGTTCTATCCAGTCTCTTGGTGCCATGCCTATGGCAATGGCAAGGTCTTTTACACGTCCCTGGGACACCGCGAAGATATCATCGACACCGACCCCTCGATCCAAGGACGCAAAAACCCTGTCGAAACCAGTCGGGCCTACCAATCTCACGTCCTCGGCGGAATCCTCTGGGCCCTCGGCCTCGCTCCCGGGGATGCCACTCCGCAGGCGAAGTGACTCCCTCACTCGCCTAGCAGTACTTCAACTCCTTGGCTTTGGAGTTGCTCCACGAACTGCGGGTCCGCCGCCTTGTCGGTGATCAGGCAACTCAAATCCGCTACCCCAGCGAAAAAATACGAGGCTTTCCGCCCGAGCTTCGACCGGTCCGCTAGGAAGACGACATCCTCGGCGCTGGCGATCACCCGTTCCTTGAACGCCGCTTGGCGCGAATTACTCTCGCTTACGCCGCGCTCAAGGTGCAGCCCGCTTCCCGATAGAAACATCCGGTGGATGTTATACCGGAGTAGCGATTTCTCAGCTGTTAGGCCGATGAATGAGCGCGACTTGGCGTCAAACACTCCACCCGTGCAGATCAAATCCAGCTGTGGTCGCTCGCTCAGCGCCGTCAGCACATTGAGCGCGTTGGTTAGAATCGTTAGCGGCAGGTCAGGTAAAAACTCAGTCAATGTTAATACCGTCGAACTCGCATCTAAAAAAATCGTTTCGTTCGCCTGAATCCGGCTCGCCGCCCGCCGCGCAATCGCCTGCTTTTCTTCGCGCCGCACCGCCTGGCGCTGCGTGAACGACAGATCCTCACGGATTTTCTCGGGCCGACTCGCCCCGCCATGGATGCGGATCAATTGGCCGCGCTTTTCCAATACCTCAAAGTCCTTGCGCACCGTTTCGTCCGTCACCCCGAGGCGCGTGGCGGTGTCGGTCGTGCGCAACGATCCCGCTCCATGGAGCAAATCTAAAATCCAGCGTTGGCGGTCAATGGCGAGCATGATTCGTTGTTTATCTTTGTTCTTTTGGGAATTTTTGGGAATTTGATTGACGGGTCAAGAAAATACCACGAAATAAGCGCACCGATGGCTGCGCCAACTTCTCAATCACTGTCCCGAGCTGCTGTGGAGCAACTCGTCCGCGAGCAGGTTTACGCTCGTCTTGGTCTGGCACAGCGTGCCGCCAGCAAGGCACCCAACGCGCTGTTGGTCAATATTTCCGCCCGGCACTGCCACCTGACCCAGGCTGCGGTGGAGGCATTGTTTGGCCCGGGCCATCAGCTCACTCCGAAGAAAGCACTCTATCAGCACGGGCAATTTGCCGCGCAGGAAGCCATCACCTTGATCGGGCCGCGCAGCCGCGTGATCTCCAATCTTCGAATCCTCGGCCCATGCCGTGACCTCAACCAAATTGAACTCGCCTATACCGATGCGATTGCTCTGGGATTTGACATCCCGGTGAGCATGTCGGGCCAGATTGAAGGCACCCCGGGTTGCATGCTGATGGGGCCACACGGGTATTTTCAACTTGAGGAAGGCGTCATCCGCGCCCAACCCCACGTTCACATGCATCCGGATGATGCTGCCCACTATCAGGTCAAGCACCTCGATACGATGAAGCTCAAAGTTCACGGCCCGCTGGGCATGACGTTTGATAACCTCGTGGTGCGCGTCGATCCCTCATTCAAGCTGGAAGTCCACATCGATACCGATGAAGGGAATGCCTGCGGCCTCAAACCAGATACCTTCTGCGAACTCATCCGCTAACCATCGGATAGATATCCATTCCATTTCAGATTTAAATCACTGTCTCCAATCCCACCCCAACCAACACACTACCATGAGCACTGCACTCGGCATGATCGAAACCAAAGGCTACGTCGGCAGCGTCGAAGCCACCGACGCGATGGCCAAAGCCGCTAACGTCCAACTCGTCAATCAAATCCAAATCGGCGGTGCCTTTATCACCGTCATCGTCAAAGGTGACGTCGGCAGCGTCAAGGCCGCCGTCGATGCCGGTGCCGATGCAGCCGCCCGCGTCGGCGAATTGGTCGCATCCCACGTTATCGCCCGCCCACATCCAGAACTTCTCAGCCAGTTCGGTTTGGTCTGAGCATCATCTACTTTCGATCTAACAATCAACTCGACACCACCATGGCCAAACAAGCAATCGGTATTATTGAAACCAAGGGTTTCATCTCCCTCATTGAAGCGTCGGATGCTGCCCTCAAGGCCGCCGATATCAAGATGACGGGCTGGGACAAAATCGGCTCCGGTCTCGTCACCGGGTTCTTCACCGGCGACGTTGCCGCCGTTAAAGCCGGGCTGGATGCCGCCGCCTCGGCCGCGTCCAATCTAGGGACCGTCACTTCGGTGCAGGTCATCCCGCGTCCCCACGACGATCTATCGAAGTTGGGCTCGTGGATTGGTTGAGCGTGCAGCCGCTCATCGCCTCAGATTTGACATACCAAATCCCAGTCCATGCTCATTCTCGTCGCCAACCTCGGCTCGACTTCCTTCAAATACCGTCTCTTCCGCATGGAGGGGAACGGTGGCGAAGTGGTGGCCCAGGGCGGCTACGAGCGTGTGCTCGATTATGCCGCGGTCATCGATGATGCCCTCGCCCTCCTGCAGCGTGATGGTACCATTCGTAGCGCCGATGAAATCGATGCTGTGGGATTCAAGACGGTGTTAGGTAAAGACCTCAGCGGCTGCGTGATCGCTGACGAACAGGTAATCGCCGCCCTCGAGGGCTTTGCGGCGGTGGCTCCAGCCCACAACCCGCCCTATGCCGCTGGCATCCGCCAGTTTGCAAAATCACTGCCCAAGGCC
>JAYSPI010000290.1:0-6082 GCA_043722215.1 Prosthecobacter sp. | reverse complement strand
AATACGCCACTAACAACACAAACAACCACGCTCCCCGGCCTCCCACGACCCATAGCTAAAATCTGTTTGCCCCTGGCTCCGCCAGGGGGACCTCTTCATTCTCGGTCAGCCAGTCGGATACCGATACCGTCGTCAATTACGTGGCCAATCAGGAACAGCATCACCGGAAAATGACGTTTCAGGATGAATATCGCAAATTTTTGGAAAAACACCGCGTCGCCTTCGACGAAAAATATGTCTGGGATTGAACCAATAAACCATCGGCCCAATAGCCCATCATCCCGCGATCGACCCAACGGACGAACATCGCCGGATTGGCCCAACGGGCCTGCATCCCTCAGCCCAGGGCAGCGCCCTGGGACGGCACCGCCGATAGATTGGCGGCCTGACGGGCCGCGATTCGGGTTGGCGTGGTTCGGCGTGCCACGGTATCGCGCACCGTTGGTGCGCAATATCCCGACGGACGAAGACCCAGGGCGATGCCCTGGGCTGAGGAACGATGCGCCGTTGGCGCGGAAGAGGATCACGATGAGGAAACGCAAAATGAATTTCGAAGACGAGATCGCCAAGGGCAGAAATGAACTGGAGGGGTTGTTGGGATGAATTCATTGGTCGTAAATCTGGGTGATGTCACCAAAATCAAAACAGGTAAGCTTGATGCCAATGCCAGCTCCGAAGATGGCGAATATCCGTTTTTTACGTGTGCCCAGAAACCGCTTCGCATCAGCAGTTATTCCTATGACTGTGAATGCGTGCTGATCGCAGGAAACGGCGATCTAAACGTAAAATACTACGAGGGGAAATTCGACGCATATCAGCGAACCTACATCGTCGAGGTTCTCCCGGAAAAGCGGAACAGACTCCATCTGCGATACGCTTACCATTTTTTGGAAACATACCTTGATACGCTGAGGGAGCAAAGCATTGGAGGGATCATTAAATACATCAAAATGGGCAATCTCACTGATGCCCAAATCCCCCTCCCACCCCTCGCCGAGCAGAAGCGGGTCGCGGCGATTCTGGATGCGGCGGACGCCTTGCGGGCCAAGCGCCGCGAGGCCCTCGCCCAACTCGACGCCCTCCTCCAATCCTCCTTCCTCACCCTCTTCGGCGATCCGGTGTCCAATCCGATGGGGTGGGAGAAACCGTCATTGCTTGAGCTTTGTTCGGCTCGACAATGGCCAACAATTTCAGGTTCTCAGCTAGAACCCTCCGGATATCCTGTTTATGGGGCCAATGGTCAAATTGGTTACTATTCGAAATACAATCACGAGCATCCGACCGTTCTTGTCACCTGCCGTGGCGCCACCTGCGGAACAATCAACATCTGCCCGCCGAAGTGCTACGTCACCGGGAACGCCATGGCACTCGACGATCCTGACCCAAAACGAATTACTCTGGGTTATCTTGAATGGGTTCTTCGTATTCGAGGCATGAACGACGTGATTTGTGGTGCAGCTCAACCGCAAATCACACGAACAGGAATGGCACCCATTAGAATCCCACTTCCCCCGCTTCCCCTCCAACAAAAAGTCGCCGCTATCGTCGAATCCATCGAGCGCCAGAAGACCACGCAGCGCGCCCACCTCGCCGAGCTGGACGCCCTCTTCGCCGCCCTCCAGCACCGCGCCTTTCGCGGGGAACTCTGAATGGGGATCGGTGGGGTGTTTCGGAGGGGAATGGACCAACCCGGGTTTCACCCCGTTGGGGCGCTTGCCGTGGCGGTGCCCGGACCCGGCTCGCTGGGGCATTTCGTGTTGCGTGCAACAAATGGGTTGACAAAAGTTGACACCATGCTTCGCTTTCTCCGTCGGCCATGGAAAAAACTCTTCGTATTGATCGCGTGCAAGAACGGCTTGCCGAGTGTGGATGGAACCAGTCCTCGGTGGCGAAACAGCTCGGCCTATCGCGGGCTGCCGTATCGAAATGGTTCACGGGCAGCGCCTTTCCCCGCCCGGCGGAATTGCTCAAACTGGGAAAATTGCTGGAACTCGGCTTCAAGGATCTGGTGCATGCCGACGAGTCCGCCGCCGCGCCGCTGGTCGCCTTCCGCAAACGTGCCGGGACGAAAACCACCAGCGGACACACCGAGCAGGCCCGCGAAATGGGCCGCTTGTTGGAGTCGCTCGTTCCGTATCTCGGTTATGATGCGTTTGAGACCCCACCGCGCCTCAAGAAGCCGGTGCTCAATCAGGGGTATATTCAGGATCTGGTGCGGAAGGTCCGCTTGGATCTCAATTTGGACCCCGTCAAACCGATCGATTTCAATGACTTGATCGGCCGCTTCAATCAGTTGCAGGCCGTGCTGGTGCCGGTGATGTGGGGCCGGAGAGCCGGCCATGCCAACGCCCTGCACATCTACTTGCCGACCAGCCAGACCACCTGGGTGCTCGTCAACCTCGACAGCGAGTTGCACGATTTCAAATTTTGGATGGCCCACGAACTCGGCCACGTGCTCAGCGTTGGATTGTTAGAGGAAGGTGCAATCGAAGCGGCGGAGGACTTTGCGGATGCCTTCGCCGGTGCTCTGTTGTTTCCCGAGGCTGCTGCCAAAACATGGCTCGCTCCCTACCAGCGGGCAAAGTCCGCGCCGGCCAAGGTGAACGTCTTATTTGATGCGGCGCAGGGTTATCTGATTTCCCCGTTTTCCATCTACAAGGAACTGAAGAAACACGCGGAGACCGCCGGAGTGGCGTTCGGTGAGATCGATCAAGGGCTGTTGCACGCGCGGATTGCGTCGTTCAACGGGCAGTTCAAGACCATCAGCGAGCACCTGTTTGACGGCAAGACTCCGGCGGCAGATCACTACATGCGGATCACCGCCGAGGTATTCGAAACACCGGTGTTCAAAGCTCTGGGTGCGTATGCGAAAAAATCTGATATTAGTGAGTCCGTCATCAGCCGGATGCTCGACATTCCACTGGTGGATGCGAGGGAGTTGAAGCAAGCGCTGGTCTGAGATCGTGGCGAGGAAGGAGTGAAGCATGGCGCAAACGAAGATCCTCCTCGACACCAACAGCTACCTGCGCCTGGCGCAGAATCTCCACCCTTTGCTGTTTTTGCCGTATGGAGACGAGAATTTCACTCTCTACGCCCATAAAGATTTGAAGGACGAGTGCATGCGCCAACCTCGTCTCGCCAATAAGTTCGATTGGATCACCCTGCCGAAGTATGAGGAGAACCGGACACGAGCGCTTGCCATGAGTAAGATCCAGCATGCCGAGGTGGAGCAGACCTTCGATTTCATGTGGGGACAGGTGGAATCCGCCGGACTCACTCCATCCAAAATCGACACCCGGATTCTCGCCACCGCGCACACTCTGGGCATCCGGGTGGTGACCGATGATCAAGGGATGCTGGAGTTTGCGGCGGAATATGATGTGAAAACCTGGACGACCCTCGAACTGATGAAATCCATGTTCGATGCCGGGCATCTCATGATCGAGAAAATCCGCAGGGTGGTCGATCAGTGGGTTCACGACGGGGACCTTCCAGCCAAGAAACTGCGTGGGCCGTACAAGCAGTTTTTTGGCGAGCCCCCCCCTTCTGGATTCTAGAGATCATGGATTTTTTGCCCATTCGCTTGGACTCGGCTACGTTCCAGCCATGACGCACGAGATTCATTTGCGCGACGAATTCGGCCTTCGCCTGAGCGACGGGTCGGAGGCGTATCGTTTTCGCGTGTCGAAAATCGATCCCTATCTGGCGATCTGTGACCAGGTGGTGCTGGACTTCACCGGAGTGCGCAGCGCGAACAGTTCGTTCGTGAACGCCTTGGTCAGCGGCTTGTTCGAGCAACATGGCGCGCAGATCCTCGGCAAGCTGGTTTTTCGCGGCTGCCTGCCAACGATTCAAGTGCTGGTGCAGTCGGCCGTCGATCTCGGCATCATCAAGCATGCGGAGCGGGTGGCGTAAAGTTGCGGACTTTCCGCTAGGTCAGACGCGCTTGACCTGATAGGAGATGCTTATCGTCCGATGAGTTCCAACTTCACCTTTCTCCCCCCCGCGTTCCAGGACCTCGCGGAAGCCTGCCGCAAAGCGGAAGAGCACATCATGGGCGATCCCCGCGCCGCCTGCTTCCACGCCCGCTTCGCGCTGGAGGCCGCGGTGCATTGGATTTATCGTCACGATGCCAGCCTAAAACCTGCATACGATTCGAGTCTGGGGGCGTTGATCCACGAGCCGACGTTTCGCAATTTGCTGCCGGAAGCATTGTTCCAGAAGGCGCGGGTCATCCAACAGATGGGCAACCGGGCGGCACATGAGTTCGCTCCCTTGTCGCGCGCCGATGCCGCCCAGATGGTTAGAGAATTGCATCATTTTTGTTATTGGATGGTCCGAAGTTACTCACCGACGGCCGTGCTGGAGGGGGCGGAGTGGGAGGAGGATCGGGTGCCCCTGCCGCTGTCGGTCGTGCATGTGGCGACGCGAGGTGAGTTGGAGGCGCTGGAGCAGCGGTTGGATGCCCAGGGCCAGCAGACATTTCAAAACCACCTGCGCTTGGATGGACTCGACTCTGCGCTCCAACTCTTGCGCGCTCACCTCGCCGAATCGCGTGCCGCTGCGGCCCAGGTGCGCGACCCCCACGACTACACGGAGGCGCAGACTCGCCACTACCTCATCGATCTCGAACTCAAGCGCGCCGGCTGGCCGCTCAACGAGCCGCGCGACAAGGAATTCGAAGTGACCGGTATGCCGAATAAAACCGGTATGGGATATGTGGACGATGTGCTGTGGGGCGATGACGGCAAGCCGCTCGGCATCGTGGAATCCAAGAAAACCACGGTGGACGCCCGCGTCGGCCAGCAGCAGGCGAAGCTCTATGCCGATTGCCTTGAAGCCATGTATGACCAACGCCCGGTCATTTTCTACACGAATGGCTACGAGACCTGGCTGTGGGATGATCTCAATTACCCGCCGCGCCGCGTGTCCGGATTTTACAAGAAGGAGGAACTTGCCCGCCTGATTCTCCGCCGCACCACCCAGAACCCCTTTTCCTCGACGCCGGTAAGGCCCGAGATCGTCGAGCGCTACTATCAGAAGCGCGCCATCACCAGCATCTCTGAGCACTTTTCCAAGAAGCAACGCAAGGCACTGCTCGTCATGGCCACCGGCACCGGCAAGACCCGCACCGCCATCGCTCTGGTGGATGTTCTCCAGCGGGCGAACTGGGCGAAGCGTGTCCTATTCCTCGCCGACCGCGTGGCACTCGTCAATCAGGCGGCCAATGCCTTTAAAGCCTACCTGCCGGATTCCAGCCCGGTGAATCTGGTCACGGAACAAAATACCGAGGGCCGCGTCTATGTCTGCACCTACCCGACCATGATGGGACTCATCGATGTGACCGACGGCGGCACCGCCCGCTTCGGAATCGGCCACTTCGACTTGATCATCATCGACGAAGCGCACCGCTCGGTTTATCAGCGCTACCGCGAGATTTTCCGCTACTTCGATTGCCTACTCGTCGGTCTCACCGCCACCCCGCGCGAACAGGTGGAAAAAAACACCTACGAACTTTTCGACCTCGAAGAAGGGGTCCCCACTGATGCCTACGAACTGGAACTGGCCGTCAGCGATGGTTTCCTCGTGCCGCCCCAAGTCCGGCAGGTGGATCTCAAGTTCCCCCGCGATGGCATCCGCTACGATGATCTCAGGGACGAGGAGAAGGTCGAGTGGGAATCCCTCGACTGGGGCGATGGAAATGGCAATGGCGGCGCACCCGACACCGTGCACGCCTCCGCGATCAACCACTGGTTGTTCAACACCGACACGGTGGACAAGGTCCTCCAGCACCTCATGGTGGAAGGCCTCAAGGTCGAAGGTGGCGATCGCCTCGGTAAGACGATCCTCTTCGCCCGCAATCACGACCACGCCGTGTTCATCGAGGAGCGCTTCAATTTCCACTACCCGCATTACGCCGGCCACTTCGCCCGCATCATCGACAACTATGCGAAATACCCGCAGAGCCTCATCGATGACTTTTCCCAGAAGGACAAGGCTCCGCACATCGCCATTTCTGTCGACATGTTGGACACCGGCATCGATGTGCCGGAGATCGTCAATCTGATCTTCTTCAAGCCGG
>JAYSPI010000289.1:0-4403 GCA_043722215.1 Prosthecobacter sp. | reverse complement strand
GAAGCCATTGGCCAAGGCGCGCTTAAGACCGACCAATGCGGCCACCCCGCGCCGCGAGGACGATCCGCGGATCGCCCCGAGGCCAAAAACCGCCATCGCACGCGCAACCATATCCCCGTCACGACTGGCACTGGTGAGCGTCACACTCTGGCGCCGCCCCCCACAAAGGCGACTCCATGCTGCGGGCACCGTGAAAAACCGGTTATGCCATAAAACGTAGATCACGGGCGGGTGAGTGGCTCCGGGTGCTCCGATGCCGCACTCATCGCGCACCTGCAGGCGCAGCGTGCCGACTAACCCTTTCATCAAGCACCCGACCAGCAGCCCATAGAAGGCGCTGGTGCGATCTCCGCGGATTTCGTGGCGTTGCTGAGTGCTCATGAGATTAAACAAACGATCCGGCCATCCCGAAACCCGGCGCGGGGCGCCAGTGTCTCCACCGCTCCTGTTTTGACAAGCCCGACGGTGCGAATCAACGCGCGATCCTTTCTTACCAATCCTCAAGGGTTTGACCGCGCCGCGGTGTAGTACCCCACGATCCGTCCGGCGATGATGCGCCTGCGGACAACTGATCTTCTTGGCATCTACCCATCCATCCGATTCTATGTACCCGATGAACGATTCCGAATTCGACCAACGCCTCAGGGACAGCAGCCTCCCCGTGGCGGTTCCGGCAACCTTCACCCGCGACGTCTGGCGGCGCGTCGCAACCACCGACGCCAGCGGGTGGTGGCCGCGTGCCGCGCGCTTGATCGAGCCGTGGCTCGGAATTTTGGCGCTGCCGCCAGTGGCGGTCACCACCTGTGCGGCCACGGTGATTCTCGGCGCATGGTTCGGCCGAACGCCCACCCCCACCAATCCAACCCTAGAGGTCGCCTATATCCAATCGGTCAGTCCGTTTTCCCACCTCCACCACTGATGAAAAATGGCCTCCTTATTCTGCTGCTTGCCCTGGCTGCCGGCACCGCCGCCTTCTGGGTCACCCGCTCCCACCAGCACCCGCATGACCGCCAAACCGTGCTCCTCGACTCCATGCCCGAACTCGCGTGGCTGCGCACCGAACTCAACTTGACCGACGCCCAGTTCGCGCGTGCCTGCGCCCTGCACACCGCCTACCGCCCGCAATGCGTGAGGATGTGCCGCCGCATCGCCGATGCCCGCGCCCCTCTCGCCCACCACGCCCGCTCAATCACCCCGGAACTCGCCACTGCCATCCGCGAACTCGCCCGAGTACGCGCCGAGTGCCAGGAGCAAATGCTCGATCACCTCTATCAAACCGCCGCCCTGCTCGATGGCCCGCAAGCCGCACTCTACCTCGCTAGAGTGCTGCCACATGCGCTCGAGCCCCCGGCCGACGCCGCGCCATCCTGCCAGCACCCATAACACGCATCCTCACAACTCCTCATGGATGCCTCCGACCTCGAATTGATGACCCGACTCGCCGCGGGCGAAGACCTTGCCCTCAATGACCTCATCACCCGCTGGAGCGATCGAATCATCGCGTTCTTGTTGCGCATGACCGGCCACCGCGAAACCGCTGTGGACCTGGCCCAGGAAACCTTTGTTAAACTCTATCAGTCCCGCCACCGCTATCAACCGCACGGCCAGTTCAGCACCTATCTGTTTGCCATCGCCGCCAACCTCGCTCGCAACCACAACCGCTGGCAATCACGCCACCCCACCGTCTCTTTGGACACCACCCACCCGGATGGCTCGCCCGACTGGCCCACAGCCACCGACCCCCATCTCACGCCCGACGCATCCGCGCTCGCTCACGAACAATCCTCTACCATCCACGCCGCCATCCTGAAGCTGCCGCCCGACCTGCGGGAAGCTCTCACCCTGTTCGTACACGAGGACATGAGCTATGCCCACATCGCTCATCTTACCCACTGCTCCGCCAAAGCCGTCGAAACCCGCATCTACCGCGCCCGCCAAATCCTCAAAGAACACCTCAAAAATCTCATTTGATTCTTTTCCAAGGATTTGAACCCACGGCGGCGCAGTAACTCACAGCTTCCACTCTATGCATCCCATCGTCTATCGGATCACCCGCATCCTACTCAGCGCGTTACTGGTACCTGCTCTGCTCGCCCAACCGCTCGACGACGGCCTGCTCGCCCAACTGCGCGCCGAGGCCTCTCGCACCCACCCGTCTGCCGTGGCCGCCAAACTGCGCGCCGCCGCCACCGCCCAGGAGGTACGCGCCGTGCGCTTGTGGGACGACCCGCGCGTCGGCCTCGGCACGATGGCCGCCAACCGCACAATGCGCGCCGATCTGGGCGACCTCACCCTGGGCGTAGAACAAATGCTGCCGAAACCCGGCCTGTTCGACGCCCAACGCCGCAAGGCCGAAGCCACCCACCGCGCCGAAGGTGAAAACTCCCGCAGCGCCACCCTCGCCGCAGCCGGACAAGCCGCCAAAGCCGCCATCGAACTCGCCCTCGCCGACGAATCGATCACTCTCCTCCAATCACAACTCAGCTGGCTTACCGCCATGACCGAGAACGCCCGCCAATTGGCGATTGGCCCGATGGACAGCCACCTCGACGCTCTGCGCATGGAAACCGAGTTGGCCAAGGAGCAACAAATGCTCGATGCCGCCCGCCGCAACCGCGACGGCCTCTCCCAACACCTCAACCTCACCCTCGGGCGACCGCTAGACGCGCCATGGCCGCCGCTCGTCCTGCCCGCCGAGCCGCCACCGGTGCCGGTGGCCACAGCGGAAATCGCCCGCATTGCCCGCGCCAACCCACAGGTCCGAGCGATGCAGGAAATGGCTGGCGCAGCCACCGCAGAAACCGCCATTGCAGACCGCAGCCGCCTACCGGAAATCAGCGTTGGCTTTGATACCAATGTTTACTCACGAGGCGACTGGCGCAGCTCATCACTGGGCGTCAAAATGAGCCTGCCCTGGCTCCATGATCGCTCGTATCAGGCCAATATCGCCGCCGCCCACAACCGCCAACTCGCCGCAATCCGCGACACGGAAACCATGCGCCGTAAAATCGCCACCGAAGTTCTCAGCGCCGCCACCGAGGCGACCACCGCCGCTGCTCAGGCCCGCGCATATGGCGGCGAGGTCCACGCCAAAGCACAGCTCACGACCCGGACGATAGAAGCGGCTTGGATCAGCTCCAAGGCCACCCTAACCGATCTACTGGATTCGGCGCGGATGCTCTATGCGATCCGCCTCGAGCAACGTCGCTTCATTGCCATGCAACTGGCAGCACTGGAAGAACTCCGCGCCTTAGTCCCTAGCCATTGATTCGATGAAAACCTTGCTCACCCTGATTCTAACGGCTGCGCTCGCAGCAGCCGCCGGCTGGTTCGCCGCCAACCGGTTCATCGCCAGCAAGCCCGCAACCGCCGTTCCCACCACCCAAACCACCGCCACCTACTATCAGTGCTCGATGCACCCGTGGATCAAAAGCAATCGACCCGATCACTGCACCATCTGTGGTATGACCCTCACTCCAATCGACAACCACAACCCAGCCGAGGGCGGCAAAACTGTCACCCTCACCCAAAACCAAATCCAGGTGCTCCACGTCCAAACGGTGCCCGCTCACAAGCGCCCGCTCACCCGCTCGCTGGCCGTGGCCGGCTCCATCACCGAAAACGCCGCGCGCCACCGACTGCTGTCCGCCTATGTGGATGGCCGCCTCGATATCTTATATGCAAACTATCTGGGAGCTGAGGTGACCGAGGGACAACCACTCGCAGAATTTTACAGCCCGACATTGCTCCAAGCGGAGCGCGAATACCGCCAACTCAGCGGATCCATGCGCACCAACACCGCGCTTAGACTCCGCCAGATGGGCGTGACTCCCGCACAAATTGAAACCCTCGAGCAAAAACCCACCGACCTGCTTACCTCGCAGATTCTCTCGCCGATCAGCGGCACCGTCGTCGCCCAGGCAGCTTACGCCGGTCAATATGTGACCACCGGAGCGCCGTTGTTTGAAATCGCCGATTTCTCGATGATGTGGTTCGTCTTCCACGCCTACGAGCAGGACCTGCCGTGGCTCATCTGCGGCCAAAAGGTTGCCATCACCACCCCCTCACTGCCGGGAATCTCCCTCCTCGGCACCATCACCTTCATCGATCCCAACCTCGACCCAGCGACCCGCTCGACCCGCGTGCGCGTCGAACTGCCCAACCCAATCGTCAACGGCAAACGCCAACTCCTCAACCGCCTCTACGCCGAGGGCATGGTCGAACTAGACGCACCCACCGTCTTAACCGTGCCCCGCTCGGCCGTCATCGAAACGGGCACCGAAGCGGTAGTGTACCTCGACCAGGGCGGTGGTGCTTACGCCCACTCCGTAGTGAAGCTTGGCCGCCGTGGCGACAAACTGGTAGAAATCCTAGCAGGATTGAAGCCCGGCGACGAGGTCGTC
>JAYSPI010000288.1:0-11539 GCA_043722215.1 Prosthecobacter sp. | reverse complement strand
CCGCGGGACAAATCCGGTGAGCTGGCAACGAGCTCGCCGCCTACGTATTTAATGCGCACCATGTCATCGGCCACCAGTGAGGCTCCCCGTTCAAGTAGGCCAATGGCGGTTTCGGATTTACCCGAACCGCTTTTGCCGATGATCAGGACGCCCACGCCGCGCATATCCACCATGCAGCCGTGGACGGTGACGCTGGGCGCGAAATCATGTTCGAGGCGGATGGTTGCGGTATTGAGGAAGTTCATGGTCACCTGGGATGTGCCGAACACCGGGATTGAGTGCTCGTTAGCCACCGTCATCAGCGAGTCTTCCAAGGTGGACCCACGCGCTACCACGATGCACGGAATGTTGCGATCACACATCCGCCGGAACCGATCCACCCGCATCGCGTCGGGCAGCTTGCGCAGGTAAGAAAGCTCAGAAAACCCGAGGACTTGGACGCGCTTCCAGGCGAAATACGAGAAAAACCCAGCCAGTGCCAGGCCCGGGCGGTTCATCGCGGGTTCGTAGATCGGTCGTTCGAAGCCGACTCGCTCGCCGAGCATCGACAAGCCCAGCGCCTCGGCATGATTCTCAAAGAATTTATCAATGGTGATCGAGGCAACGGATCGAACGCGAGGTGGCATGACCGGCAATGAAGCAGAAGAACCCAGCCTCGGCACGTGAAATCCCGATTTCCTAGTGTGAGCGCGTGACGCGGCGCGCACGACGGGGTTGCGCAGGCGTGAAATCGTGATACAAGACGCGTCCAAAGCCATGCCCAACTACGATTACGAATGCCAAACCTGCGGGAACCGTTTCGAGGTGTTTCAAAGCATGAACGCCGCTAAACTCACTGCCTGCCCGGTTGAAAACTGCCACGGTCAGGTCAAGCGGTTGTTAGGGACAGGTGGCGGCATCCTGTTCAAAGGGGCGGGATTCTATCAAACCGACTACCGCTCGTCGTCGTATCACGCGGGCTCCAAGGCGGAAAAATCCAACGGAAAATCCCCCACCCCAGCGGCCAGCACGCCGGCACCCGCCACGCCAAAACCCTCGGAGTGAGGGTGGCGGGTGGACTGCGGGCCACCCGTTTGAGCTGCCACCCCCATGGGATAGCGGCACTCGTCGTTGCTTAGGCAGTGACCGCGCTGCGGTCATCGTTGAGGCCGGATTTTTCCAGGAAGTAGTCGTAGCCGCCGGTATAGCGTGTGACGATGCCGTTGTTGATGTGGAGGGTGGTTTCGGCGAGGGTGCGGATGAAGTGGACGTCGTGGGAGATGAACACGAGCGTCCCTTGATAGCTCTTGAGCGCGTTGACCAGTGAGTCAATCGAGAGGATGTCGAGGTGGGTCGTCGGCTCGTCCATCAACAGCAGGTTGGGCGGATCGACCAAGAACTTGACTAGGTTGAGGCGGGATTTTTCGCCACCGGAGAGGACTCCACAGCGTTTTTCGACATCGGCGCGGCGAAACAGGAAGGTGCCCAGGATCGAGCGGGCGTCTTCGTCGCGTAGAGTGGTGCAGGCCCCCATGACTTCTTCGAGGACCGTGTTATTTTCGTTGAGCGATTCAATCCGGTGCTGCGAGTAATAGCCCAGCTTGGTGGCGTAGCCGGGTGCGCGCTGGCCGCCATCAATGGCCAGTTGGCCCGCTAGAATTTTCAGCAAGGTCGACTTGCCCGAGCCGTTAGGACCGACGAGAACGATGCGGTCACCGCGCTCGATGGTGAGATCGAGATCCTGATAGATCCGCTTCTCGCCGTACGCTTGGCCCACCTTGATCAACTCCATCACCTTCTGGTTCGAGCGCGGTGGCTGTGGAAAACTGAACTTGAACGGCTTGCGCGGCGCGCGCGGCTTCTCGATACGCGCAAGTTTTTCGAGTTGTTTGACGCGTGATTGGACCTGCGACGCCTTGGACGACACCTGGCGGAACCGGTCGATGAACTCCTGGATGTGTTCGACCTCCTTGTTTTGGTTGCGATACGCTTGGACCTGCTGGTCGTAGCGCTTTTCCCGTTGGTCAAGGAAGGCGGTGTAGTTGCCTGAGTAGGAAATCAACTTGGCGGCGTCGGGGTCGATTTCCACTACGGTTTCGATGATGGTGTCCATGAAGTCGCGATCATGCGAAATCATCAGCACCGCTCCCGAGTAGTTGAGTAAATACCGCTGCAACCACAGCAATGAAATCAAATCCAAGTGGTTAGTCGGCTCGTCTAACATCAGCAAGTCCGGCTCCATCACCAGGAGTTGGGCGAGGTGGGCGCGCATCACCCAGCCGCCGGAGTATTCCCGGGCCGGCTTGTGGAAGTCCTCCTGCTTAAACCCGAGTCCATTGAGGATTTTTTTTGCCTTGGGCTCGAGTTGATAACCATTGAGGTGGTTGAACGCGTCCTGCGCCTTGGCGAAATCCGGGTGTGAGAGGTCGCCGGATTTTTCGTATTCGCGCATGGTGCGCAGGATGCCGATCATCTCCGGGGTGATGCCCATGGCGATTTCAATGATCGTTTCATCGGTTGGCGATCCGGCCTCCTGCGGTAAGTAGCCGGTGATGGCGTAATCGTCGCGCTCGATGCTGCCCTCGTCGGGCGAGTCCTCGCCTAAGATCATCCGAAACAAGGTGGATTTACCGGCACCATTCGGGCCAACCAGAGCAACGCGCTCGCCCCAGTTGATGGACATGTCCGCCTCGCGCAAGAGGGTGCGGCCGCCGAGGGTCTTGGTAAGATGTTTGATCGTGAGCACGCAGCGGGTGTAGTGGAGGACTGCCCAGGGGGCAAGAAATTCAAAGCGGTGGGTGCCGGCGGGTGGCGAAATGCCTGCTATTGACCTTGACGAAGCGGGGTGCGGACGGCCTTGATACGCGCATCTTCAACACTCGCATGTCTTTTCATACCGTTACCCGTCCTCTCATGCCGCGCGGCATGGGTCAGCTGTTGGCTCTCACTGGCATCGCCATGCTGTCCCTAGTGGGCACCCTGCACGCTCAGGACTTTGAGGGCAAAACGATCGCGGAGGTCGCCGTGCGCTTCACCGGCACCAAAACCGTGGACGAAGACCGGCTCCGCAATTTAATGACCTCCAAGGCGGGCACCCTCTACCATGCCGAGACCCTCGATACCGATATCAAGTCGTTGTTTGAGTCGGGCTTGGTTGATGACGTGCGGTTTTTGGCAGAAGCCCAGGGCGACAAGGTGAAGTTGATCGCGGAAGTGACGACGCGTCCCGGCCTGGGTGGGGTGGGTTTTGTGGGCAACACCGTGTTTACCGAACAGAAGCTGGCCAAGGAATCAAAAATGAAAACCGGCGGCACTCTCAGCGACGAGCAAATCCTCGAAGCTCGCCGCAATATCGAAAAATACTACCAAGGCTACGGCTATCCGGACGTCAAAGTCACCCACCGGACGCAAGCAACTAGCCGCGCCGGCCTGTCGGACTTGATCTTTGTGATCGACGAGGGCTCGAAAAACGAGATCCGCAAGATTCGCTTCGAGGGGATTCACGCATTTACCGATCCCGAACTCCGCAAGGAAATGAAGGTCAAACCGAAGGGCTGGTTCTCGTGGTTGACTAAGTCCGGGCGGTTCGAATCCACCCAGTTAGACACCGATCTGGACGCGATCCTCGACTACTACCGCAGCAAAGGCTACCTGCGTGCTAGCAGCCCCGGGATGCGCCGCGAACCGGTGGCTGACGGCCGCGTGGATCTCGTCATTCCGATTCACGAGGGGGAGAAATACACGGTGGCGAGCGTTGGTTTTGCCAAAATGACCGTGTTTAAGCCAGAGGAACTCTATCCGGCTCTTACTTTAAACTCCAACCACGCCTATTCATCCAAGGCGATGCGCGCCGATATCACCATGATCCGCAGTTATTACGGATCGCGCGGCTATGCCGACGCCTTGGTCACCCCCGATATTCGCGACGCCGGCCCGAACCGCGTCAGCATCACCTATCGCGTGACCGAAGGTACTCGCTTCCGCGTCGGTCGTGTCAACGTCGCTGGCAACACCAAAACTAAGGATAAGGTGATCCGCCGCGAAATCCCGCTCAAACCCGGTGATATGTTCAACACCGTGGAACTCGAAACCACCAAGTCCCGCCTCCAAAACCTCCAATACTTCAGCGAAGTGCAAACCTCCGGCTCGCCCGGCGGCTCCGGATATCGCGATGTGAATGTGCTCGTCGAGGAAAAGGCGACCGGCTCGGTGGGCGTGGGCATGGGCTTCAGCTCGATCGACAGCATCGTCGGATTCCTCACCCTCGAACAATCGAACTTTGATTTGTTCAATCCATGGAATTTCACCGGCGGCGGCCAGCGGTTTGCCATGAATCTGCGCGCAGGTACCCAGCGCTCTGAGTTCACCGTGGCACTCGTCGAGCCCTGGTTCCTCGACCAGCAATTGTCGTTGGGCAGCGATCTTTTCTACAAAGAATCCAGCTATTTCAGCGATTACTACACCCAGAAAAACGTCGGTGCCTCGCTCTCACTTAGAAAACCGCTCGGCTCGAAGAGCTCGATCAAGGGGGAATACAAAATCGAAAACGTCAATATCGACTCCAAAGTAAATAACACCTCATATCGCGACGCCGCTGGCAATTTTGACGGCAATAACTCGCAGTTGTCCCAACACCGAATTGGCGGTGATTTCCTGCGCAGCGCGTTGAGCACTAACTTCTTGTATGATAGCCGTGATAGCAGCATCCAACCCCGCAGCGGCCATAAGATCGACGTGGGTCTAACTTATGCTGGAGTCGGTGGGGATCTCGATACCTTCACCCTTGCCGCGCAAGGCCAGAAATACTGGAACCTCAAATGGGACTCAATCTTCTCGGTGAATGGCGAAGTCGCCTTCGTGGATAGCGTCGGCGGCAAGGAGATTCCGATCTTCGAGCGGATGTTCCTCGGCGGTGGCCGGACACTGCGCGGGTTCAAGTTCCGCGATGTTGGACCGCGCGACACCGGCTACACCGACGAAGTTTACGGCGGTAATTCACTTGGCTATGTCTCGTTTGAGTACACCGTGCCAATCATCGAGACGATCCGCGCAGCGGCATTCACGGACATGGGGTTTGTCAATGCCAAGAGTTGGGACCCCAGCCCAAGCGACCTCTACAGCGATGCGGGCTTCGGGATTCGCTTGAAACTGCCGATCAGCCCGATGCCCTTGGCACTCGATTACGCGCTGCCGATCGGGGCCCCAGACAAACATGCCGATAAGGGCGGCCAGTTTAACTTCTATCTGAATTACCAATATTGAGGTCGGTAAGTGGCGCTGGCATCACCCGCGCCGCTAACCTAACTACCTTGTATGATACCCATCGCACGTTTGCTGGCATTGTGGTTTGCGGTCATTTGGCTACCGCTCACGCTGCACTGTGAATTGGCGCGAGCGGGCGGCTGCGATGACGAATCAAGTTGTTGCGCGCATCATTGCGGATGCCGCGGCGGTGATTGCCAATCGCATGCCTGCTCAATCATCGAAACCGGCCATTTTGTTGTCAATCAGCAAGACCTAAAAGCGCCGCATCGAGCCTGCGATGCTCATTATGCGCTACTGCCATCGCCCGACCTGCGCCAACCTCCAGCGGCCGTCACGCGCAGTGAATCCACCGGCGCTCCGCCCGGTTGGATTCGCGTCTGGCAATTTGTTTTCCGCGCGGCCCCTGCGCCGCGCGCCCCCACCGCTGTCTGCTGATGCGTTGCGGCTAGGCATCGACGCCTAGTGATCGTGGCGGCTCTATCAGGGGAGCTGCGATTTGCGAGCCAACCATTAGATCGCTCGCATCCACATGATAAATGGGGGGAGTTTTATGAAGCAGGGACCAATGATAAAATATTTATTCTATATCGGCGTGGTGGCATCG
The DNA here is from genome assembly GCA_043722215.1 of Prosthecobacter sp. GTDB lineage: Bacteria > Verrucomicrobiota > Verrucomicrobiia > Verrucomicrobiales > Akkermansiaceae > Luteolibacter. Next base: position 5,691 of record JAYSPI010000288.1, on the reverse strand, counting down.
GTGACGCAGGCGGGCTATGCCGCTGAGCCAAAGCATCATCGTGATGTGTCACAAGCGGGTGCCGTCCGAACGGTTGAGGGTGGGGCGCTCTCGTTGGCGCGAGCGATTCGTTTGGCCATGGAGCACAACCCGGACCTTCGAGCGAGCGGCGCGCGCAAGGAGGCCGCAGCCGGCCGCGCATTGCAGGCGCGCGCGTGGCCGAATCCGGAACTCGAAGTCTTCTCGCAGGACATGCCGGTCGAACGATCGCGCATGTCGCAGGCAAAACACATGGCCGGAATCACCCAGACGATTCCCTACCCCGGAAAAAAGCACGCTGATATCGAGATCGGGAACGCCGACGCGGCGGTGGGGTCCGCCGCTTGGCTTATGCACCGTGCAGGGTTGGTGCGGGAGGTGAAAATCGCCTATTGCCATGTGCAGATTGCGGAACGCATGGCAGCGGTGACCGAGGATTTGCTCACCGTCGCGCAAGCTGCCGCCGCCGCCGCCGCCAAACGCTCCTCTGCCGGCGAAATCCCATTGCAGGAACAACTCCGCGCCGAAATCCAACTCGAACAGACCCAGGCCGAGAAGGAAAACGCCAGCCGCGAAACGGCCGAGGCGCGCCTAGAGTTGAGTCTACTCTTGGGTCACTCAGACATACTTGAATCCAACCTAACTGACCAACCTAACGAATCGATCGATCCCGCGCTGACCCATCGGGCGCCATCGGTTTGGCTAGACGATCACCCAGCAATGGTGGCCGCCCGGGCGCGGCGTAAGCAGGCAGTGGCCACCCTGCAGCGCGCCGGCCTGGACCCCCTGCCCGACGTCAAGGTGGGGTTGGCCGGCGGTCGCGACGAGGCCGCCGAGGAAAACCTAATGGAGTTGAGATTCTCCCTACCGTTGCCGCTGTTTGACCGCAACAAGGGGAAACAAATCGAATCACTCGCCGGAGTGCGGGAAGCCGATGCCGAGATTGCGGCCACCGAACAACGTTTGATCGCCGAATGGCGGGCCGCCACCGCACGCTATCAAGCCGCGGCACAGCAAGTGACCGCTCACCGCGACCGCATCCTCCCCAAAAGCGAACAAGCCCTACGCCTAGTCCTATCCGGCTTTGAATCAGGGAAATTCGGTTATATCGAGCTGTTGGATATGCAACGAACCACGGCCGAGTCCCGGATGATTTACCAAAAGAAGTTGTTTGAATTGAACTCGGCGCAGGCCGAAATCGAATCCATAACTCAGCCGCCTCCATCTAACTTACATTGATAGAAATTTCACTAATGATCACTCACTGCCATCAAGACAGGCATGCCATTTTTAGCATCATCAATATCCTAGGAGCATCCGGGCTGATGTTGTTGGCGTCCTGCAACCCGCCTGCGGGTGATACCATACATCATTCTGCTAGTGATGTGGCGGCACCAAAGGAATCGCACGTCCAAGGCGGGATTTGTCAGGAGCACATGGTTCCAGAAGGCAATTGCGGAATCTGCAACCCCGATAAAATCGCCACCCTCAAACCGGGTGAATCGTTGCAACTCCGACTCGCGTCTGGCACTTCGGCCGATATGGCCGGGGTGAAGACCGCCAAACCTAGCGAGGACGTAATGGCCGACGGAATCGGTTGTTATGCCGAATTTGGATTCAACCTCAACCAATTCGCTCAAATCACGGCCCCTGTCGCTGGGGTAATCGCGGAAGTGACAGCCGATCTGGGCAGCATGGTGCGCTACCAGGAAACAGTCGCTAGAATCTGGTCCGCACAAATCGCTGAAACGGTCGCCAAGGCGGCTCTAACACACCAAACATTAGAGCGGGAGCGCAAACTCCGGTCTCAAATGGTCACCTCCGAGAAGGATTTGCAGGAAGCAGAAGCTGCCCACCGCGCGCTCTGCCAGGGCTTGCGCACCCTCGGGTTTTCGGAAACACAAATTGATGAACTCAGCCGCAAGCCGCAGGAGCCCGTGATGTTGAACGCGCGCGCGCCATTTGCCGGGAAAATCACCAACCGAACCGCCGTGCGCGGGGCCTTCGTCGAGGCGGGTACGCCGCTGTTTGCCATCGCTGACTGCTCGGTGATGTGGGCTGATTTGGCAGTGGCCGAAGCAGAGGTCTCCCGCTTGGTCGTGGGTCAGCACGTCGATCTCACCGTCGATTCGCTACCCGAACGCTCCTTCATAGGGCGGGTGACGTGGATCAGCGCCGAGTTGGATGCGACCACACGCATGGTGCGCGCTCGCGCCGAGGTACCCAATCCCGACGGTCTAATCAAGGCCCGGATGTTCGCCAAGGCCCGGATACGAACGGCTTCTTCGGCAAATGCGTTGATGGTGCCACTCGCGGCGATTCAACGGGTGGACGGTAAGCCGTTGTTGTTCGTTAAAGCGGGGGCCGATTTGTTTGATGCCCGGGCCGTGCGCTTGGGGGCGCGCGTCGGCGACCGCTGGATCATCACCGAGGGCTTGATCGCCAGCGATGAGGTGGTCACCGAGCATGCCTTCGCGCTGAAATCGCAACTGCTCATCGAGCGCTTGGGTGCCGGTTGCGCGGATGACTGAATCAACACACTCGACCTCATGCTCAATCATCTCATTTCATTTTCCCTCAAGAACCGACTGCTAGTCTGCATTTGCGCCGGGTTTTTAATCCTCTACGGCGGTCGGTCGTTGATGAACTTGCCCGTGGACGCGTTTCCAGACACCACCCCGGTGCAGGTGCAGATCAATACCACCGCTCCATCCCTCAATCCGGAGGAGACCGAGCGCCAGATCACCATGCCCATCGAACAGGCAATCAGCGGACTGCCTGGATTGTCTAACATGCGCTCGATTTCCAAATTCGGGTTATCGCAGGTGATTGCCACCTTCGAGGATCGTACGAGCATCTATCTGGCACGGCAGTTGATCTCCGAGCGGTTGTTAGCGAGCGAATTGCCCGCTGGAATTGGGCACCCCGAACTGGGTCCGATTTCCACCGGTCTCGGGGAGGTCTTCCATTACGAGGTGCGCTCCACCGATGCAAGTCGAACCCTAACCGAACTACGCGAAATCCAGGATTGGGTGATCAAACCACAACTGCGAAAAGTGCGTGGCGTGGCGGAAGTCAATACCTGGGGCGGCTTTGAAAAACAATTCCATGTGGTGGTCGATCCACAGCGGATGATCAAGTATGGGATTTCCTTCGAACAGCTAGCAGATGCCTTGCAGTCCAATAACCAGAATGTCGGCGGCGGTCAGGTGGTGCGGGCTGGGGAGTCGTTGTTAGTCCACGGCCTCGGCCTGGCGACCGATCTCAACCAACTCGGCGCCATCGTTATCACCGCCCACCAGGGGACGCCTGTGCGGGTCAGCGACGTGGCAATCGTCAAGGTGGACCATGAGATCCGTCGCGGGGCAGTCACCGGCGGCGGGCGGGGTGAGATTGTGCTAGGTCTTGGCTTCATGCTGATGGGTGAAAACAGCGCGGTGGTCACCAAGGCACTCAAAGCAAAGCTAGCAGAAGTCCAAAAATCGCTCCCTGCCGATGTGAAAGTCGAGGTCCTCTACGACCGCACCGAACTGGTGGATCAAGTCATCGACACAGTGAAGGAAAACCTGATCGTCGGTGCATTGTTAGTGATTGCTGTGTTGTTCTCCTTCTTGGGTAGCCTACGCGCAGGCTTGATCGTGGCAGTGGCCATCCCGCTCTCGATGATGTTTGCCGGCGATCTGATGCTGCAATCCGGCATCTCCGCCAGCCTGCTGAGCCTTGGCGCAGTGGACTTCGGTCTCATCGTCGATGGTGCCGTCGTCATGATTGAAAACTCGATGCGCCGCCTCGCCGAAAAACAACACAAACTCGGCCGACCACTCACAGCGACAGAACGCTTGCATGTTCTGCACCTAGCTCCATTAGAAGTGGCGCGCCCCGTCGCCTTCGGAGTGGGGATCATCCTAATCGTGTTTTTGCCGATTTTAGCGCTTGAAGGGGTTGAAGGAAAAATGTTCAAGCCGATGGCACTAACGATGATCTTTGCCTTAGCGGGGTCACTGGTGCTGGCCCTAACGCTGGTGCCAGTGCTGGCCAGTCTGCTGTTGCCCAAACGGGTGCAGGAAAATGACCCGTGGTTGATTCGCCTGGCCAAATATATTTATGTACCGGTCTTGGGCGCGGCACTGCGCTCCCGCTGGTTGGTGTTGGGAGGTGCCGCCGCACTCGTTGCAGCAGCAACGCTGCTCGCGCTGCGCACCGGCGGCGAGTTCCTGCCAAAACTCGGCGAGGGGGCGATTGTCGGCACCAGCGTTCGCTTGGCCGGGGTCTCTGTCGAGGAAGCGGTCAGTCAGAATGTGTGGTTAGAAAAACTTTTATTAGCAAGATTTCCTGACGAGATTTCCAACATTTGGACTCGACTTGGATCCGCCGAGGTGGCCACCGATCCAATGGGAATCGAACTCTCGGACTTTTTTTTAGCGCTCAAGCCACGCGAGCAATGGAAAAAAGCCCGCACCCAGGGTGAATTGGTCGATCAAATGAAACTCTTGTTTGCGAATATGCCCGGCCTAACGGTTGCGTTTTCGCAGCCTATCGAGATGCGGATGAATGAACTCATCGCTGGCATTCGCTCGGACATCGGGATCAAAATTTATGGTGACGATCTCACCGAGTTGCGCAGGCTAGGCGCGGCGGTGCAAGATGCGTTAGGGCGCATTCGCGGAGCGAACGAGTCATCCGTCGAGCAGCTAACTGGCCAGCCCGTGTTGCAGGTCAAAGTTGATTCGGAGGCGACGGCCCGCCTTGGGGTTGCGACCCGCAATGTTCTCAACGTGGTGGAGATGGTCGGGAGTAAAAAAATCGGTGATGTCCGCGAGGGACAACGACGGTTTTCGTTAGTGATGCGCTTGCCTGACGCCCAGCGTAGCGAACCTGACACCCTCGCGGCGACCTTGATTCCTACGGCATCTGGCGCGGTAGTTCCTTTGAGCAAACTCGCTAAAATCACCGAGTTGGAAGGGCCATCCACGATCAACCGCGAGTGGGGGACCCGCCGCATCACCGTGCAATGCAACGTCCGCGGTCGCGACGTCGCCGGCTTCGTCAAAGAAGCACGGGAAACCATCGCCGCCAAGGTGCCGATGCCAGAGGGCTATCATATCGAGTGGGGCGGCCAGTTTGAAAACATGGAACGAGCCAACCGCAAGCTGATGTTTGTCGTGCCGCTCGCCCTCTCGCTGATCTTGGTGTTATTATATTTCAGCCTGCGCTCGCTGCGCGACGTATTGATCGTGGCCACCGGTATTCCGTTAGGTGCTGTCGGGGGGGTGGCTGCGTTGTGGCTGCGCGACATGCCGTTTACCGTGAGCGCCGGCGTCGGGTTTGTCGCCCTGAGCGGTGTCGCCATCCTCAACGGCCTAGTTCTCGTGTCATTTATCAAACAGCGACTCGATGCCGGAATCGAATTGGAAGCAGCCGTTCGGGATGGCTGCCAGGCCCGCCTGCGTCCAGTACTCATGACCGCCTTGGTGGCCGCCGTCGGCTTCATCCCGATGGCATTCAATGTGGGTGTCGGTGGCGAGGTCCAGCGCCCGCTCGCCACCGTAGTCATCGGTGGACTCGCGAGCAACACGCTCCTAACGCTAGTCGTACTGCCGGTCCTCTACTGCATCGTTGGCCGCCACCAGTCCCACACCGAGGGTGTGCCTAGTGCGTCGTCCGATAAATAGA
>JAYSPI010000287.1:0-2662 GCA_043722215.1 Prosthecobacter sp. | reverse complement strand
CCCCCATCGGAAATGCTCACCCGCGGCATCATCGGGTGCGGCGGCATCAGCGCGTCCCACCTCACGATGCCCGGCAAGTTGCTCGCGCTCTGCGATGTGGACCGCAATCACCTCGCCACCCGCATGAGCGACGCCAGTGGCGAAACCCATGACATCAAAGGCTATCATGATTTCCGCGAGCTGATCGCCCGCGACGACCTCGACATCGTCCACATCTGCACACCCCCGCACTGGCACGCCCTGATGGCCATCGCCGCCGCCAATGCCGGCAAAGACATTTGGTGCGAAAAACCGATGAGCCGCACCATCGGCGAGGGCCTCGCCATGGTCAAAGCCGTCGAACAACAAAACCGCATCTTCCGCCTCAATACCTGGTTCCGCTTCCAAGGTGGGTTTTACGACATGCACGTGCCCGTCAAGCTGCTCAAGAAGGCGGCAATGCACGATTTGCTCGGCTGGCCGCTCAAGATCACTGTGTCGGGCGTCACCGGCTTCGACTGGAAGTTAGACCGCTGGGCAGGCAAGCCCGGTCTGCAACCCGAGCCGGTCCCACCCGAGTTGGACTATGATTTATGGCTCGGGCCAGCCCCGAACAAGCCATACAACCACGAGCGCGTCCATCAATGTTTCCGCGGTTACTGGGATTACGACGGTGGGGGCTTGGGTGATATGGGCCAGCACTATCTGGACCCCGTTCAATACATCCTCCACAAGGATGATCAGGCACCGATCTCAGTGGAAATCGACGCCGACCCGCAGGACTCCGAGGCCGTCGGAACCTGGCGCCGCATCGAATTTACCTACGCCGATGGCTGCAAGATCATCCTCGACGGCGAAAACCGCGAACAAGACGCCACCTACATGCAAGGCCCCAAGGGCTGGATCTCAAAAGGCCTCCAATCCAATATCCCCAACCTCCGAGAAAAAATCAACGCCCTGCCCGACCCCCCACCCCAACTCACCGACTTCCACCAATGCGTGCGCACGCGCAAAAAATTCGCCCTCAACGAGCAGGTCGGATTCTGGTCATGCACCATGGTGAACATGGGCATCACCGCTCATCACCTGAATAAAAACCTCAAATTCGACTCGAAGACCCTCCAATTCGACGACCCCGCCGCCAACGCGCTCAACCACCCAGCGATGCGCGCACCATGGAAACTCAATGCCTGAGCGCCGATCTAACACCACTTCTCACCTCACCACTCCTATGAAATCATTTGTTCAAATCACCGCGATCGCCGCACTCGGGTGCGCTGCCACCAGTTATGCCCAGGACGCCATCACCCAGCGGTCGCTCTTCAATGGCAAGGATCTGAGCGGCTGGCAAGGCGAGGGCTACGTCGTCGAGGACGGCACCATCGTCAGCACCCCGCAATGCCGCAACCTCATCACCCAGGAAACCTTTTCCAATTACATCCTGGATTTTGATTTCCAGCTAACACCCGGAGCCAACAACGGCCTGGGCATCCATTACCCCGGCACCGGCGATTCCGCCTACACCGGCATGGAAATTCAAATCCTCGACAGCACAGCCGAAAAATACAAGGACCTCAAGGACTACCAATTTCATGGCAGCCTTTACACGATGGCCCCCGCAAAACAGGGGTTTCTCAAACCCTTGGGCGAGTGGAACCACGAACGCGTCACCGTGAGCGGACCCGCCCTGAAAGTCGAACTCAACGGCACCATCATCCTGCGCGCCAACCTCGATGACATGAGTGCACGCTTCCCCAATCATCAGGGCGTAAAGCGCCGCGCCGGCCACATCGGCTGGCTCGGCCACGGCGACCGCGTCGCATTCCGCAATATTCTCATCGCCGAAACTCCCCCCGCCGCCAATATCAACGGCGTCAAAGCCACTGGATTCACCCAAATCTTCGACGGCTCCACCCTCAACGGCTGGCAACACACACCCAATCCATCAAACTGGTCCGCCGTGAATGGCCTCCTCAAACACAATGGCCAACCCGGCCCGACCCACGACCTCTTGACCGAAAAATCCTACCGCGACTTCACCCTCGTCTGCGATTGGCGCTGGAGCGCCCGCGGCCCGCTCCAATCCCAGCCGCTCGTCCTCCCCGATGGCTCGGAAAATGGCTCAGTCGAAATCGAGAAATTCGACAGTGGAATCTATCTGCGCGGCACCCCAAAATGCCAGGTGAGCCTCTGGAACTGCCCAGTGGGCTCCGGCGACGTGTACGGCTTCCGCAGGGACCCCGCAATGACCGCCGCCGTCAAAGCAGGCGCCACCCCGAAATCCAAGGCGGACCGCCCAATCGGCGAGTGGAACCGCACCCTGATCACCCTGAAGGGCGACCGCCTCACCGTCATCCTCAATGGCACCGTCGTCATCGATAACGCCCAACTCCCGGGGCTGCCCGCCACCGGCCCAATCGCCCTCCAACACCACGGCTCCGCCATCGACTTCGCCAACCTCTGGATCAAAGAGTTGTAATCACCAACCGCCGCCGCTGCGCCGCGCCCAGTTTTTCGCAATACGCGGGAGGGTTTCACCTCATCATTCGCAATTCGCGGATGGTGCGAGCTTTGAAGTTATCGATAGATTTCCCTGAACGCACTAACATGCGTCAGACCGCTTTTCTTCTCCCGGGAACTCCGCCCCCCAGCTCGGCATCCTTCTTCCTCTTCAATCATCAAT
>JAYSPI010000286.1:0-7329 GCA_043722215.1 Prosthecobacter sp. | reverse complement strand
ACGGTGATTGGGGCCTTGCTCACCTCGTTGGTGGTGGCGCGTGAGTGGGAGCGTGGGACGATGGAGGCATTGTTGGCGTCGCCGGTGACGCGGAGCGAGTTGTTGTTGAGTAAGATATTACCGTATTACGGGCTGGGGATGATTTCGCTGATGTTGTGCGTGGCGGTGGCGCACTGGGTGTTGCGGGTGCCGTTCCGCGGGACGATCACGGCGTTGTGGGTGGTGGGGTCGTTCTTTTTGCTCAGCGTGTTGGGGATCGGGTTGGCGATTTCCACGGGCATGCGCAACCAGTTCAATGCAGCGCAGGCGGCGTTGAATGCGGCGTTTTTACCGGCGGTGATGCTGTCCGGGTTCATCTATGAGATTTCGAGCATGCCGGTGGTGCTGCGCGGGGTGACGCACCTCATCCCGGCGCGCTATTTTGTGTCGTCGATGCAGACGCTTTTTCAGGCTGGGACGATTTGGGAGTGGTTGTGGCCGGACGTTGTGATGTTAGCGAGCACGGCGGTGGTCTTCATCGGTCTAACAGCGAAGCTTACGAAAAGGAGGATGGAATGATATTTTTGAGTCGCATCCAGGCGCTGGTGCGCAAGGAATTTCAATCGTTGCTGAGCACCAAATCCGGGCGCTTGTTATTGATCTTGCCGGTGATTTTACAGACGGCATTGTTTCCTTTTGCGGCGACGCTGGAGGTGAAGAATGCCTCCTTGGCCGTGTTCAATGAGGACAGCGGGCGGGCGTCGGTGGAGATGGTGCAGCGGTTCGCGGCGTCCGGCGCATTCACTCACGTCATCCCGGTGTGGAGTGCCGCCGCGATCCGCGAATCCATCGGCACTCGTGAGGCACTGCTGGCGGTACACATCCCAGCGGATTTCTCTCGCAAGGTGGCGGGGGGCGAATCCTCGCCGGTGCAGGTGATTCTGGATGGGCGGCGGTCTAACAGTGCGCAGATCGCTTTCAGTTATCTGCAATCGGTGGTGGATGGATATCTCAAGGATCGCGCGACGGCGGTCGGGCGAGTGGTTTCCAGCGAGATTGTGTCGCGCAATTGGTTTGTCCCTAACTTGGAATATACACATTTCATATTACCGAGTCTGGTGGCCATCATCACTACGATTGGTTCGTTGATTGTGACGGCTCTATCCGTCGCGCGGGAGCGAGAACAGGGGACGTTTGAGCAGTTGTTAGTCTCGCCGTTATCGCCGGAGATGATCATGATCGGCAAGGCGGTGCCGGCAGTGGCTGTGGGTTTTTTCCAGGCGACGTTGATCTTGATTGCGGCGGTATATCTTTATGATGTGCCGTTTTGTGGCAGTCTTGGGTTGTTGTATGGCGGGATGTTTTTTTACGCATTGGCGCTGGTGGGGGTGGGCTTATTTATTTCCTCGGTGAGTACGACCCAGCAGCAGGCGTTTCTCGGGGCATTTGTATTCATGGTGCCCGCGATTCTTCTATCAGGATACACGGCGCCGGTGGAAAACATGCCGCCGTGGCTCCAGCATCTGACCTGGATCAACCCGGTTCGTCACTTTGTGGAAATCGTCAAGGGGGTGTTCCTCAAGGACGCGTCATGGGGGCGGGTGCTTACGCTGGTGTGGCCGTTAGGAGTGATTAGTGCGGTGAATCTGACGCTGGCGGCATTGATGTTTCGGCGCAAAGCGGCCTGACGCCGTGGCGGCGGCGTCAGGATTCGTCGGCGAATTCGTAGCGCAGCGCGGATAGACAGAACAGGGCCGCCGTCTCAACGCGCAGCACGATCGGGCCGAGGGACACCGGGAGATAGCCAGCAGCGAGGGCGGCGGTGGTTTCGGCAGTCGAGAAATCGCCTTCGGGGCCGACGAGCAGGGTGGCGGCGGCGGTGTTGGGGTGGTCTCGCAGGACCTGACGCAATGGGCGGGAGCCGGGGGCGAGGGAGGCGATGAGTCGCAGTTCTGCGGTGTGGGTTTGAGAGGCCAGCCAGTGATCGAAGGGGAGAGGGTCGGCGATGACGGGCAGGGTGTCTTGGCCGCATTGCTTGCAGGCTTCCAGGGCATTGCGCCGCCACTTGTCGGATTTGCCGTCGCCGGGTTGGACCACGGTGTGGCGGGTGACGAGCGGTTGGATCGTGGTGATCCCGAGTTCGACGGCCTTTTGGACGATGAGGTCCATGTTTTTACCTTTCGGGATCGCTTGGGCCAGGGTGATGGCGGGGCGGGTGGGGCGACTCGTGGTGCGGGTGCCGAGGCGCAGTGCGACGTGATCGCGGGTGGTGGTGAGTACCTCGGCGGTGGCGTGGTGGCCGCCGCCGTCGAACACGGTGATGGATTCTCCTGGCTTGATCCGGAGGACCTGCGTGAGATGGCGAGCTTCGTCGCCGGTGAGGGCGGGGGCGGCGAGCCAGGCGTCGGCGGGCAGGAGGAAGCGAGCCATGGGAGTGGGTGGTCAGGTCGCCAAGTTCCTTGACGGGGCTTACAGGTCGAAGAACCGTTTGGCCTTTTGGAGGAAGCCTTCTTGCATGGGTGAATTATGATCGCCGATGGATTCAGAGAAGGCGCGGAGTTTGTCCTGTTGGTCGGCGTTGAGTTTGGTGGGGACTTCGACTTGGACGCGAACGTTGAGGTCGCCGCGGCGGCCATGGTTGAGGGCGGGCATGCCTTTATCGCGTAGCCGGAAGATGGTCCCTCCTTGGGTGCCGGCTGGGATTTTAATCGATGATTGACCGTCGAGTGACGGGACTTTGAGTTCACCGCCAAGTGCCGCCACCGAGAACGGCAGGGGGACCTCACAAAAAAGATCCGCGTCATCGCGCTCGAAAACATCGTGGTCTCGAACGTGCAGGAAGACATACAGGTCACCCGCGGAACCACCGCGCACGCCTGCGTCACCATTGCCGGTGGAGCGCAGACGGGTGCCGGTATCGACGCCAGCGGGGATGCGTAGTTTGATGCGGCTATCGCGCTGGACGCGGCCTTCGCCTCGGCAGGTTGAGCAGGGGTCGGAGATGGTTTCGCCTGCGCCGCGGCATTCCGGGCAGGTGGATTGTTGGATAAAAATGCCGGCTTGGCGGGCGACGACGCCGCGTCCACCGCACGATTGGCAGACGTTGACGCCGCCGGAGCCTTTGGTGCCTTTTGAGCTACAGGAATCGCACGGGACGTAGCGTTCGATTTCGAGTTCTTTTTCGACGCCGCGAGCGGCTTCTTCGAGGGAGATTTCGAGGTCGTAGCGCAGGTCGCTGCCGCGTTGTTTTCCGGATGATTTTCGGGAGCTGCCGCCGCCGCCAAAGAACTCTTCGAAGCCGCCGCCGAAGGCCCCACCGAATACTTGAGAGAATAAATCCTTCGGGTCATGGAAGCCGCCGCTCGGCCGTCCCCCGCCATTGGTGAAGGCCGCATGACCGTAGCGGTCGTAGGCGGCTCGCTTGTCCACGTCGCTTAGCGCTTCATAGGCTTCGCCGAGTTCCTTGAATTTGTCTTCTGCGGTGTGATCGCCCGGGTTTTTATCGGGGTGGAACTTGACCGCGAGTTTGCGGTAAGACTTTTTGATTTCGTCGGCGCTGGCATTGCGCGTCACGCCGAGCACTTCGTAATAATCGCGTTTGTCGGGCATGGAATTACGCGTCGCCTCCTGCTGCGGGGGTTGGGGATTTGGAAACGACGACGCTGGCTGGGCGCAGCAGTCGGTCGCGCAGCATGTAGCCGCGGCGCATGACGCGCAGGATGCGGCCGCTTTCGCCGGCGGCGCATTCTTCTTCGGCCATGGCGTCGTGGAGTTTGGGATCGAACTGTTCGGCGGTCGGGAGTTCTTCGACGCCTTGGGAGGAGAGGAAGTCATTGAGTTGGCGGCGGACCATGTCCATGCCGATGTAGATCATGGAGGAGCTGTCTTGGGCGGCGGCTTGCATCCCCATTTCGAAATTATCGATGACGGGCAGCAGTTCTTCGAGCAGGCGTTGGTTCGAGTAGCGGATGGCATCTTCGCGGTCGCGGATTGTGCGTTTGCGGAGGTTGTCCATCTCTGCGGCGGTGCGCAGCGAGATTTCCTTCCATTTGGCGACGTCCGCTTCGAGTTCTTCCCACGGGTCCATAGCCGCGGGGGGTGGGGTTTCGTCCACAGCAGTAGGGGCAACGGGGGGCTCGTCAGTGGCTTGGGGCGGATCGTTGTCGGCTTGCATGGCGGATAGCTGTAGTCGTGAATGTCTTCACGTCAATCCCTTGGCGTGGGAAATGCCGCGGCGATGCTCCGGCGGGTGGTGGCCGGGCGAGCCCGTTGGGTCGCGAGGTGGGTTAGCGTGCGATGCTGAAGCCGCGGGGGGGGGCGAGCAGTGGAATGGGGGAAATGTGGTGGTGGCGGATATGGTGTGCGACGGGAGATTCCACGGTGATTTCGCGGATGAAGGCGTTGAGCTCGTCGGTCTCGCCCATGACTTGGAGTTCGACGCTGCCGTCGGGCAGGTTTTTCACCCAGCCGCAGACGTCGAATCCGCGGGCCAGGTCGTTGACGGTGTAGCGGAACCCGACGCCTTGGACGCGGCCCTCGAAGATGATGCGTTTGGCGATCAGCGGCCTTTGGGGTTGGCTGGGGCACCCTCCCTGAAGGGGTTGGTTTCCAAGGCGGAGGATTTGATACCGAAGACCTGCTCCATGGTTTTGCCGGGCAGCAGGTTATAAACAATCGGTGCGCTGCGGTTGCCTTTGGCGTCATACAGGTAACAAATCCGCTGCACGGGCATTTCCTTGCCGCTGTCTTTGTCGCGGCGGGTGACGCGGGCGTCGAACATGCGTTCCTCGACGAGCAAGCCATCGGTCTTGCGGTAGCCATAGCTGACTTTAAACAGCAACTGGTTTTGGCCGTCTGAAATCTTGCACCCGATCGGATTACCGTTGGTGTCCATCCGGTAAATCGTCAGCATCGTTAGCGTGCCACTGGCGGAGAATTTTTTCTTGGTGAGGGTTCGGTCATCGGGAGTGCGGGTGAACAGGGTGCGCGATCCATCTTCGTGGCGCATCACTCGGACGTTGGGTCCATCGACGGCATCTAAGTCGGAGCCGCTTGCGTGGGTCGCGCCACAAACCGCCGCGAGCAGACTGGCCATGCAGTAGAGTGTTTTCAAAGTTGCCAGCGGGTTCATCTGGGGCAAACTAGTCACGCGTGGCGGACGCTGCAAGCCGCCAATTTCAGCCATGAGATGGACGACACGACGCGGATCGCTTGACCTCACCCGGTGCGGGATGGTGATGGGTATTCTCAATGTCACGCCCGATTCCTTTTCAGACGGGGGATGGCATGATGGGATTAACGAGTCGATCAAGCAGGCGCGGCGGATGATTGCCGAGGGCGCGGCACTCATCGACATCGGTGGCGAATCGACCCGACCCGGCGCATCCCCCGTGCGCGCTGCGGTGGAAATCGCCCGCACCGCGCCGGTGGTGGCCGCGCTGCGAGCCGAGTGGGACGGGCTGATTTCCATCGACACCACCAAGGCGGTTGTGGCGGATGCCGCGCTGGCGGCCGGAGCGGATATTGTTAACGACGTGAGTGGGTTGCTGGCGGATGACGAGATGGTCGGGGTTTGCGCTGCAAGTGGCTGCGGAGTCGTCGTCATGCATCGCCAAGGAGAGCCCGCGACGATGCAATGCGCACCGCGCTACACAGACGTGGTCGCCGAGGTGCAGGCATTTTTTTGCGAACGGATGGAGGCGTTAGTGAGGGGTGGCCTAAATCCCGAGGTGGTCTGTTTTGATCCCGGAATTGGGTTTGGTAAATCACCGGCCCACAATTGGGCGCTTCTGCGTGCGCTGGGCAGGCTCAGTCCGCCGGGGCGGCCCTTGTTGTTAGGTGTTTCCCGAAAATCCTTCATCGGCCACATCCTAGGTGCCGCCGATCCCGCTGCGCGTGACGGCGCTACGGCCGTGATCACTGCGCTGGCGCGCCGCCAAGGGGTGATGCTGCACCGGGTGCATGCGGTGCGCTCCAATGTTGACGCGCTGCGCTTAACCGAGGCCAGTCTTGGTGGCGCTCCGTGAGCGTCGGTGGCGTGCTAGTGGCAAGTGCCCGCTGGGTAGCTGAAGTGTGCCACGATTTTGTAATCAAATAGAGAGTTTTCCCATTTGACGCCGTCAGCCAAGTGATGGACGACCCATGCTTCGCCGGTACGATTGCCCGGTCCCGGCACCACGATACCAATGTGCTTGTCGGCATTGGCCAATTCCCAAACCACGATGTCTCCGGGGTGATAGTCGGCCGGGTTGAGTGATTTAGTGAGGGTTTGTCCCTTGCGTTCGAAGAACCGTTGGAGGTTGGGGACGCGGCGGTGGTCGATGTGAGTATCGGGGACCAGTGCGCCCCACAAAGACGGATAGAGTTTGAAATGATCGGCCATATCGTCATGCACCTCTTTTTGGAGGTCGATGCCGAGTTTGCGATAGCAGCGGATGATCACGTCTGCCGCCGACCCTTTGTTGGGGGCGACGTCGCCGTTCGGGTAGGCGATTTTGCAATACGAGGGGTCAAAGGCAATCGTCTCACCGGAATGCGCAAGCGCCGCCGCCGCCAGCTTGTCTCCCATGCTGCCGGTTTGCGCCAGCGAATCCATGAGCAGCGTGGCTTGCTCGGTAGAAACGCCCTCCTGCGCCGCCTTGAGAAACGGCACTAAGGGCCGCCCAAACCAGCCCGCGATCGTCACCGCGATTACCACAATGACCCACCCACCGAAAAAATTGGATCGCTTCGGCTTCTGCGGACGAGGACCGATGTATTCAATGGTGCTATAAAAGCCGGGACGTGTGCGAGGACGGGCCATGAATCATGTTTTAGGTGCGCGCTTCTGAAGCATATCCATGCTTCGAAAGCGATGATTTAAACGGGGATTTTTAAAATTTGACGAATCAGTCGGGGGTGTCTCAAAAAAACCAAGGGCAGCAGGACAACGCTGGACCGACGCGTGAAGTGGCGATGGCTGTTTTTTCATTCTCGTAGTGGGGAAATATCGTACTGTTGTTGGAGGTTCGCAACTGGGATCGCGCTGTTCCCGTCTCGACAGGCGGGCGAGGGAGGGGCACGTTGGGTCATGACGATATTCACCAGTCCGCAGCCGCTGCGTTGGGGCCACTTGGATCTGCCGTTGCTCGGTCTAGGTCGTGACTGGGAGGGAGCGGCGATCGAGCCGGCGGCTGGGTTTGCTCTGGCCGTGGACGGGTATCGGTTGTGGATGATCGCTCATCACCGCAAGCCAGCGCTTCTGCACCCGCGGTCGCGGCCGGGGATGTTTCAGGCCGAATTATGGCGTTACGATGTGGCCGAGTTGTTCATCGCGGAGCCCGTGAGTGGTCGTTACTTTGAGTTCAACCT
>JAYSPI010000285.1:0-3239 GCA_043722215.1 Prosthecobacter sp. | reverse complement strand
GAAATCGCCAAAATCGCCGCGGCGGGCATCCCCGACGCCGCCTTTGAACGCGTGCGCTCGACCGTGCTCAGCGGACTCGCCATCCAACAACAATCCCCTGCGCACATCGCCCGCCACCTTGCTCTCGATCTCTTGTTCGGCAACCCTGCCGACGAATTCCGGCGCCTCGCGGCCACCTACCAGGCCATCACTCCCGCGCAAGTTCGCGCCACCGCCGAGTGCGTTTTCTCCGCCACCCCCACGATCGTCACCGTACTACCGAATCGGAAATAGCAGAACCCGATTCCACCGCTGTTAGTGGTTTGGCGAATTCTTGCTCACCAGAGGACCACGAATGAAAGAGTCCCTTGCAGAGCAGAAATCGCCCATGCTCCAGCACGTCTGTCGGAGCCACCTCGTGCCGCTGGGTCCCACAAGCAATCAAGACCCGCACCTATCCGCCTGGGCTATTTTCTGCCGATGATGAAACACGAACGCACAGGGTCTAGCTTCACCTTCAGCGTGGTCAGCGCTTGGCCGCTTTCACGCGTGTGGGTGAATTGCACTTGCGCAAACGTGCCGCTGTGGGGGTCCCATCGCTCGGGAGTGATTTGACCGCGTAGGCGGACCGTCGCCTCCGCCGGGGCGTCGCCGAGGTTGGCGAAAAAATACACCTCGGTATCGTCCTTGACCCGGTGGAGATAGCGCAGCTTGGAGTCGCCCGTGATATCAACGTCATACACCTTGAGCGCTTGGTCGAGCGCCTGGCGCAGGTTCGCCTCGTTGGGCGAATTCAAATAGATGGCGCGGCCGCCATGAGTGCCATCCTGCACGATCAAGTCATCGCTGTGGGCCAGATTGGGCCCGGCGTCCAAACGGACCTCGAATTCACCGATGGCCGGAGTACCGCCCGAAACCCCGTCGATCACCAAGCGCAAACGCCTGGCAGTGACGGGGTGGAACGTGTCGATTTTTTCGGCACCGAGCGTGGCACCGCGAACGCAAGGGGTCCACTCGTCGCCGTTCCATGCCTGGACGCTGTAAGCTGTAACTTTGTTAGATCCTTCGCAGATGCGGGTGGTGTTGAAAGTGCGGGCGCTGCCCAGATCCACTTCCAGCCACCACGATTTGGCCGCTTCTTCGGCGGGAGCCCATGTGGTAGAGGGCTCCCCGTCGATGGCCTTCATCGCCTCATGGGCACCGGACTCGCGCCACTCGGAGCACGCCGTGGCGAGGATCGGCTGCTTGACTGCCGGGAACATCTCGCGGATGGCGGCCACCACGTCGGCGTCGTGGCCGAACTCAGCGGATTTGTCGGGCAACTGGCCAGTGGCGATCACCTTGCCGCCGTGCCGGTAAAACTCCTGGATCTTCTTCAGGTTACTCCAGCGGATCGTCTTGTGGCCCGGCACGATCACCACCTTGTAATGCTCGAAGTTGATTTTGTTAGCCAGCTCGAGGGTGTCGCCCGCTACCGAGCACCGCTCGTCGAGCGCATCGGGGTGGAGAAAGGTGAAATCGCGGCAGACCTTAGTGGCCAGCAATTCTCCCAGATAGATGTAGTCCGCCTCCGGGATGTTCACGCCGCCGGAATAGGGGCTGATCGGGCCGTCGAAATGGAATCCCGCCTGGAGGGTCGATATTGGATAGAGCACGGCGATATCGGCCACATGGCGTCCGGGGGCCTGGAGTAGCACGTTGAGACGTCCGATATAGGTGTTATATTCCGGCAGCCCTTGCGCATAGCGGGGATTTCGATACGAGAGTTCCGGCAGATAGGTGATATTGTCGAGATTATACCAGACCCCGTGCTGGACGAAGTTGTTGATACCCTTGGCATATTGTTCCATCACGATGGCATACAATCGGTCCCATCCCAGATTGCCCATGGCGCCGTATGTTTCGGTCATGGCCTGGGCCTTGTCCCAGTTGTAACTCACCGAGGAAACGATCTTGTAGTAGCCCTCGGGGTCGTTCTCCCAGCCGATTTTATCGATCCCCGGGACGTCCTGATACCGGTAGGATTTCATCAGGTCGCCTGAAACTCCCACCGGATTTTTGATATTTTCCTGGTCCTGATGGCCGAGCAGATGGATACCGCCGTGCGCGGTGCACCAGTCCTGGGTGGTTTTAACGAAGCCGGTGGCATACAACTCGGTGCGGAACCCGAAGAGAACATTCCTCGCCGCCTGGGTTTCGGGGCCGATGTCATACCACAGGGCCGGGTAATAGGCCGTCGGGCTGAACCCACGCGCAGCCTGAAATTTCTCGTTGAAGTGGTCCGTCCAGGTCCGTCCTTGCGCGAGGTAAAGCGTGGGTTCATCGTAGAATGCGCCGCCGATCGTGGTGCCGAAGTCCTTGCCGAATTTGTCGTAATACGGCTGATAGACCATGCCGACAAATTTGGCGCACTGCTCGGCATCGAGGTAATCGACATTCACATTACCGTCCAGCACGCAGACAAAGGTCATGATTTTCCACGTACCGGCGGGCACGTCCCAGGCAATGGCGCCGCTGCTGACCTGGGTCGTGAGGTCGATGCGTTGTTTGGTCGCGGTGTTCATGGCCACCAGACTCATCAGTTTGCCGGCGGGTAGCTTTTTCTGATAAATCGCTGGGCCGCTGACTTCATCCTCGTGTTTGTCGAGGCGGCGCAAGGTGGCGTCGGGGAACTTATTTTTGAAGCGCGGAATACCGTCGCCCATGTTGGCGCCGCAGCTGCCGCTGGGAAAACCGTATTCGTCATAAATGGTGATGAACATCCCCAGTTCGCGGGCTTTTTCCACCGCCACCCCGTAGAGATCGAAATACTCATCGCTTAGATACTTAGGCGTGAAGTTCGGCCCGAACGGCAGCGGTGCCAGCCCACCATAACCGCTGCGGTCACGACTGCCTAACAATTGTTCAACGACTCCTGCGGCAGTCACTGCGGTATTGTTCCAAAACCACAGCGGCCGGGAACGCATAGCGAGCGGCGGGGCGATGAAATCGCTTTGCAGGTCGGCGTGGCAGGGCTGGGACAGGAACGTGGAGCTGACCATCCATGCCAAAGCTAACATTGGATTGGCTCGAGTTGCTAGAAACATAGGGCTGAGCATTGGAATGGAGGTGATGAGTCAGGAGGCTTCCCCAAGTTGAGTCTTCATCCTAGAAATCGATGGCACTCTGCTTCATTTCGCGTCGGAATCAACAAGGCAATGTTGTCAGAGGTAGCTAATTTTCCTTCACCGGTTGCTCTCAAAGCCAAACGCTCGGGTGCT
>JAYSPI010000284.1:0-9876 GCA_043722215.1 Prosthecobacter sp. | reverse complement strand
CACCAAACTTCGATACAACGAACCATCCACGCCGTAGGCCAAACTCATAGACGGACGCCCCCAACTGGCGGCAAACGCGGCAGTGCCGAGGCTCAGTTTGAGAAAATGACGACGATCGAGAGCGGAGGCGGTCATGGTGGTGGAATTTCTGAAATAGCGTGAGTGCTTGCGATTCAAGATAGGTGATCTAGCGGGATTAGTCGTGACCTTGGTAGCTATGAATGACAGATCGCTGCCAAGCTTCTAACTCGGCCTGCATGCGATGCACGACATCAGGATGCTCGCCTGATAGGTCGTATCGTTCACTGCGATCCAGCGACATATCGTAGAGTTCGCAGTGATTGGCGGCAGTTTTCACCAGCTTGTATTGGTTGTCATTCCAGGCGGATGGCCCGGAGTCGGTGGTGATCTCAGGCAGATTGCCGCTGTATTGCCAGAATCCGAGTGCTTGCGGGCGGCGGGTCATTTTACCGTCAATCATCGGTAGCAGGCTGATGCCGTCGAGTGGCACCGGATGATCGAGTTTGATGTGCAATAAATCCACTAGAGTCGGAAAAATATCCACGGTGCCCGCAGGGAACTCCGTGATCATGGGTTGCTTGATTCGCGCTGGCCAGACGATGAAACCGGGCACGCGGATGCCGCCTTCTAACACATCACCCTTACGGCCACGCAAATCCACATTGGTACCGCGAGCGTCGGGATGAGCCGGGTCGATCCACCCGCCGTTATCACTGGAAAACCACAACATCGTATTGTCGGCCAACCCCATCTTGGATAGGCCGGCGCGCAACGTGCCCAAGCTGCGGTCCACGCCAAGCATCTCACCAAAATACGCCGAGCCACCGGCCGCCTTGAGGTCGGCGGCGGTCGGTTGGTACGGCGCATGCGGGCTACCAAACCAGATCACCGCGAGGAACGGCCGCTTCGCGGCGGTCGCCGAGCCGATGAATTTGAGCGCCCGGTCCACAATGGTATCCGAGCCGTCTCCGGTGGTTTTTTCGGGCACCCCGTTGTGACCGAAGGTCGCGTCTGCCTCAAAATAGTTAGACAGCGAGAACGATTCATCGAACCCGCAATGGCGCGGTGAGAGCGGGTCCGAATCGGGGATGACCTTCCCTGCACCGGCCACGCCGTTGAGGTGCCATTTCCCGAAGTGGCCAGTCGTGTAGCCAGCGAGTTGAACGGCTTGAGCGATCGTGAGTTCCTCGTGGCGCAACTTCATCCCCGGCCAAAACACGCCCATGCGGTTCGGGTGGCGACCGGTCATCACGCTCGCCCGTGTTGGCGAGCAGCTCGGCTGTGCGTAAAACCGATTGAAGCGGATGCCCGCTGAGGCCATGGCATCGATGTTAGGTGTCTGGATTTGTTGCAGGCCGTTGTAGCTGACATCGCCCCACCCTTGGTCGTCGGTCATGCACAGGATGATATTAGGCGGGCTAGCGGACGGCGGCACACCCTCGGCGTGGATCTG
Source organism: Prosthecobacter sp. (assembly GCA_043722215.1). Taxonomy (GTDB): domain Bacteria; phylum Verrucomicrobiota; class Verrucomicrobiia; order Verrucomicrobiales; family Akkermansiaceae; genus Luteolibacter. The sequence continues at coordinate 8,402 of JAYSPI010000284.1, read as the reverse complement.
GGCAAGCAGCGACACCACAGATAAAACACAAATGGCAGAGGACGGAGCAGGATTCATTGAATTAGATAGATAGATAGCATTATAGCATCTTGAGCATGGCCTCGGCCATGGCTTTGCCTAGCAGGATAAAGAACCGCCCTTCACCATAATAATGGAAGCCGAGGTTGGAGGTGGCGCGATTGATCATCGCCTGCTCATCTGGGGTGACCGGATTGGTTTTTAGATCGCGGTCTTTATTGAGCCAGCCAGCGGTTTTGATTGCGACGACTTCGGGCGACTGCAAGGGCGCACTTTCAATGGCCATCACATTGCCTTTGAATGCAGGCACTTTGTTCATTGAGCGCATGGCATTGCGGATGTCCGCCTGTTTGCCAATTTCATTCTTCACGCCATTGACGCCCATGACGCCGACGACCACCTTCATGGCAGGCGCTTTGAATTCCTTGCGCAGGTCCTGGATCAGGCAAATGAGGTTTTTGTCATATTCGGCGACCGGTTGACCGCCCTCAATCATATCATTGTATCCTTGAAACCAAACCAAGCCCGCGATTTCATAGCCCTCTTTTTCCTGATAGCTCGGAAAGCGGTGTTTTAGGTGACTCAGCACGTCGTGGATGTAGGCGACCATGCCGCGATACTGGCCGCCAAAATCCTCGGCGGTCATGGGAACCTTGGAATTGTCTGGGGCGTTTTTGGTTGGGATTGGGTTAGGCAGGCGGGCGCTGGGTGGACGAAAATCTTTGAAGAGACTCTGACCGCCGGGCGCATATTTGATGAGTAGCACCTGGTTTTCTAGGGCCTCACCCATGTAATAACCGAAGCTGTATTCCGGGCCGATGCATTCACCGAGCTTCGAATAATCCTTGCGCCCACCATAGCCGGGACCGAGGTCACCGGAGACCCCGTCGCTCGCCACCCAGACATCGCGGCGGGTCACTAGGTCCTTGCCGTTAGGTTTGAAGACTTTGAGCAAGGCCGCTCTAGCTGGATCCTTATCCTCGCCGATGAAGTCGATGGTTCGTTGATGCGCCTGGCCATCCATGTTCGATTGGCCGGCCATGATGATGATTTTGACGGGCATGGCGCACGCCGCCCCAGCCACTAGAAAAATCGCGGTGGTCGTGAGAGTCGTAAGGATTTTCATATGGCCAAGATGGGTCAATTCAGAGAGGAGTCCAGATGAATGAGTGTGGGCGGAGTGGTGTCGTTTTCGATGAGTGCGATGACTTCAACAAGCTTGGCGTGCGGCTTGGGGGTGTTACGGATTGCGATCTCCAATTTTCTGAGGTCCGGAAGGATGGATTTGGCGGCACCGCGATATTGTTTGAGCACCTCGATCGAGGTTTCGATGATATAGTCTTTTCCCCAATCTTTGAGGTTCATGAGCAAGAGCGTCAGCGGAATCCCCTCCTCAATCTGCAGGCGCGCGAGCGCTTGGATGCCCGCGAGACGCACGCCTTTTGAAAACATGGTGTTGGCCGGCGGCATTTCCTGAATCGTCGCAACCAACGTGGGCGCCAATTCCTTGACGTCGTCGAGCGTCAACAAACTGTAAGCGGAGCGCAGGCACCCGCGTGCCGCGGAGTCAGGGTTGGTTGCGACCGAGCGAATCGCCGGATAGAGCTGCTCTTTGGGCACATTGGCAATCGACCTGGCCAGCAGCCCAGTCGGCCCGTACGCTCCACCCGAATAAAACAAGGCATACGCCAATGCTCCAACCGCAAATTCCATGGGGTCGGTGTCGTCCTTGACGGTGGCCGCCGCGAGCATTTGCGCGACCACCGGCTTGGCATCGCTACCGATGGCGCGCAACGCCTCGGCGGCTTGGACGCGCAACCAGCGGTCGTCGTCGTTGAGCAAGGCGGCGAGCGTGGCCAGGGCGGGCACGGCGCGCTGCTTGAGTTGGCCGATGGCGGCCACGGCCCCTAGGCGGGCATATCGGTCATGACTATGGGTGAGCGCGAGCAACTGTGGCAGGGTGTGGTCTGGACGCTTGCCGAGCTCCTCGGCCGAACGCGCGCGTTCAAGCGGCGACCATGACCCCAACCCGGCGAGCAACTGGCCGGTGGTCCGCTTGGCATAGGCGGACGCTCCTAGGCACCGCTCGGCGGCGATCGCCGCGGCAACATCCGCCGCACCCAGCCAGGTTTCCGGGTGCGGATCGCGCCCAGTCAGATAGATTTTCTTGAGTGGCACCGCGTAGCCTAGCAGATATGAGCCGGTAGCTCCGATCGTTCCGTGATAGCTGCTCGCCACGCCGCCGCCGGTGGCCACATTAACGAACGAGCCGTCCCAGCGGCGCGCGAGGTCGTAATACCAGCGCAACTCCTTCATGAAGGCGGCCATGGCGCGCGGTCCGCCGCAGTTTGCGGAGATGGGGCCCCAGAGGTAGCTGAAGCCATTGCCGGTATGGCCCCATTCGCGGGACTCGTAGGAGGCGGTGACCATTTTTGAGAAGAACTGTGTTTCGGCACGCCGCCCTTGCAGCGCAAAGGCCATGGCCGCCATGCCGGTGCGACCGTTGTCATCGTGGCCGACACCCGGCCGGTGCTCGCCGTAGGGAATGAATCCTTTATCGACATAATAACCGAAAAAATTGTTAGACCGAGCAATGGAGGTCTTGAGATCGGGATCCTGGACGCCGCACTTCTCGGCGAGCACCATGGAAATAAAGCACGGCAGCCCGGCGGCATTCACCGGTCCATAGGGTGGCACCGGCCCGTGGAGTTGACTGGCTGCGCCAGGAGGGACATAGCCGTGCCCCCAAGTTCCGAACACCCCCTGGCCACGAGCGATGGTGGTCGAGTAGGCGGTGATAGCGGGCAGCACCGCCACATCGCCGGTGGCCAGGAAGTACTCGCACAGGAATAAGTTATGATAGCCATGCTGCCAGGTTCGCATCTCACCGGTTTTGGAATCGTTCCAGAGCGCTTCGACTTCTGGGGTTTTGGCAGCGAGCTCATGAGCGCTGGCGCGCAGCATGGTGAGATCCTCGGGTCGGCCGCCGGCCAGCAGTGCCAGTTCATTGGTATGCAGCGAGTTATCCTTGGCGAGGGATTTGGCTAGCACCGCCAAGCCCTGCGCCAGAATCTTCTGCGCCTTGGGGCAATTATACGGTGAGGTCTCGCTGTAACTACCCATCACCTGAAGCTTGATGACGATGCTAGCCGATTGGCCATGCCGCCAAACCGTGAGCGGCAGCAACCCTTGGCCTGCATCGGCTTCCGCTTGGCCAATCGCCCGCCCGAAAACCTTGCGCGCGTCGTCAGCGAAGGGCTGGCCAAAAACTCCTAGGATCACGTCACCCACCGCCAATTTACCCTCGGCTGGCGAGCCTTTTTCCACGGCGGTGACCAGAATCTGGCGGCTGTTCTCGGTCATCCCGGCATCGACCTGCATCCACCCGAGCGCCCCGGTGGGTCCGAGGTTGTAGCTATTCTCGGTCTTGGCTGGGGTTGCTTGCCTCAGATCGATGGGGGCAGCAGGCGGTGGCGGTGCCGCACCCACCAGCGCAGCGACACCCAGCCACAAACCGCCTGCGAGAGCGACTCGACCCGACGATGAGCGCGTGATGCTCGCCGGTGAAATGATACGAGGTGGAGCCGATTTCATAAGAATCCTCATCATAGACGGAAATAGTCGATTTACTACTGAGATGATGTGCGTGATTTTTCACTCCAACGCGGGGCCTTCGCTGGGCGACGAGTCCGCACAACAAACTACTGGCGGGGAGCACATCGCGGTCGTTCATTGCGGGCTGGGTATTCAGGCATTGCGGGGCGAGTCAGGATGCTGCATGTTGAGCTGCCGCGCGGCCACCACTCGCGCGCCTCATCCCATGATCCCCACCGCCTCTCTGCTCGCCGACTTCCCGATTCTCGACCAATCGATTCACGGGCAACGGCTCGTCTATTTGGACAATGCCGCCACGACCCAGAAGCCGATGGCCGTGCTGCTGACGTCGCGCCATTACTACGAATCGATCAACTCAAACATCCACCGTGGCACCCACCAACTCGCCCGGGCGGCCACCGAGGCGTATGAACGCGCGCGCCAAACGATCGCCAACCACCTGCACGCATCGTCCAGCGATGAGATCATCTTCACGTCGGGCACCACCGCAGGGATCAACCTGGCAGCCAACATCCTCAGCCAGTCAGGCCGGATCACCGCAGGCGACGAGGTGCTCATTTCCACCCTGGAACACCACTCGAACATCGTCCCATGGCAGATGCTTTGCCAACGCACCGGTGCCACCCTCAAAGTGATCCCCTGCCACGATGATGGCTCGCTCGACCAAAACGCGTTCATCACGCGTCTCGCCAGCGGGCGCGTCAAAATCCTGGCGCTGACGTGGATTTCCAACGCTTTTGGCACCGTCAATCCGGTGCTGGAAATGACGCGCGCGGCGCAGGCAGCGGGGGCGCTGGTGTTGATCGACGCGGCCCAAGCAGCCGCCCACCTACCGATTGACGTGCAGGCGCTCGGGGCCGATTTTCTGGTATTTTCGGGCCACAAAGTTTACGCGCCGACGGGCATCGGCGTGCTGTGGGGCCGCACCGTGCTGCTCAATGAACTGCCACCGTGGCAGGGCGGCGGAGAAATGATCAAGGAGGTCACCTTCGATCTCACCACCTACAACGACCTGCCATTCAAATACGAGGCCGGCACCCCGAATATCGAGGGTGCCATCGCCCTAGCCGCCGCTCTGGACTACCTCCATGCCATCGGCCTGGATGCCATCCACGACCATGAACGTGCGTTGATCCGAGCGGCCGCAGACGAGCTGAGCGGCATCGTGGGCATCCGGTTTTACGGACCCTCAGATCGCGCGGGGGCCTTATCGTTTACTATCGACGGCCTCCACCCCTACGACCTAGGGACGCTGCTCGACCAGATGGGGGTGGCGGTGCGCACCGGCCACCACTGCTGCCAACCCTTGATGGCGCGCTTCGGAATCACCGGCACGGTGCGCGCGTCCTTCGCTCTCTACAATACCACCGAGGATGTCGCCGCACTGGCCGCCGCCACCACCAAAGCCGTCTCCATGCTCCGCTAGAAACCCACCCCACCCCGCCTCACCGATCCTCATTCATGAAAATCATCCTCGGCATCACCGGATCCATCGCGGCCTATAAAGCGGCTGACCTCGCCTCCCAACTCGTCAAACTCGGCCACGACGTACACGCCGTGATGACCCGCTGCGCCGCGGATTTCATCACGCCACTCACGCTGCAGACGCTGACCCGCAACCGCGTACTCATGGCACTCGAGGAGGATAAACAATCGTGGAAACCCGGCCACATCGAACTCGCCGACGAAGCCGATTTATTGTTAGTCGCGCCCGCCACCGCCAACATGATGGCCGTCTTTGCGAACGGCCTGGCCCCCGACTCGTTGTCGTCGATTTATCTAGCAATGCCACGCACCACTGCCGTGCTGATCGCACCAGCGATGAATGGCAAAATGTGGCTGCATCCATCGACCCAGCGCAACCTTCAACAACTCCAACAGGACGGCTGCGCATTCGTCGGACCCGCCTCCGGCGACCTCGCCTGCGGCTACGAAGGCATCGGACGCATGGCACCGATCGAGGAAATCCTCACCTGTGTGGCGGCGATTTCACCCGATTAACAAGGCGGCCTAGGCGATTGGCGGCGGCGCAGCGGCCACGGTTGGCAGATCGCCGTAAAATTGGCATTGCAGCGGGCGGGCGGGTAACGCATCACGTCCCCGCAAAATTTGCTTGATCACACTTCACTCGATGAAACCAACACTTCTGATACTCGCCGCAGGAATGGGCAGTCGCTACGGCGGCCTCAAACAAATGGACCCGATGGGCCCGCATGGAGAAACCGTCCTCGACTATTCGGTGTATGATGCGATTCGCGCCGGATTCGGCCGGGTGGTCTTCATCATCCGCGAGGATTTTGCCGAGGCCTTCCAACAAGGAGTCGGCGCACGCTTCGCTGGCCGGATCGAAGTGGACTACGTGTTCCAGCGGCTCGACGATCTACCCGCTGGATTCAGCGTACCAGACGGCCGCACCAAACCGTGGGGCACCGCCCACGCCGTGCGCGCCGCTCGCCATGCCGTCACGGGGCCCTTCGCCGTGATCAACGCCGATGATTTCTACGGCCATGATGCGTACCTCCAAGCTGCTAGTTTTTTTACCAAGCAAGCCACCACCACCGCGCACACCAGCGCCATGGTTGGCTATCCGCTAGAAAACACCCTCTCCGACCACGGCCACGTCAACCGCGGCATCTGCCAAATCGACCCGCACGGGTTGCTCACTAACGTCGAGGAATTCCTCAATATCGAACGCGAAGGCGACGGCCTGGTGCGCGGCAACGCCCTGGATGGGATGCGCCATGTGGTGCCAACCGGCTCGCTCGTATCGATGAATTTTTGGGCGTTTGGGCCAGTGTTCTTCACGCAATTAGAAGAAGCATTCAGCCGGTTTCTATCAGAGTCAGGTGACCAACTGAAATCCGAATGTTATATTCCGACCATCGTCGATCACTTGATCCATGGTGGCCACGCACAGTGCCAGGTCCTGCAAACGACCAGCCCGTGGTTTGGGGTCACCTATCCGGACGACAAGCCGTATGTGGTGGAGGCGATCCGCGCGCTCATCACCGCCGGCGAATACCCGAACCCGCTCTGCTGAGCGAACGCGCGTCGAGCCGCCCAGTGGTGGATCGATGTCTCGCCCATCCGTCGCGAGGCGGCGAGCGTCTGATATGTTCCCCGATGGCATCGGTCGCTATCCAAATCCATTCAAAAAAAATGGGTTCAATGGTTAGAAAACCATTGAACCCAGGATGGGGTGCAATCGAATCAATGCTCGCGGCAGAACTGCTCAAAGCGGGTGAGGCCCTCATTGAGGACGTCGAGGGTGGTGCAGTAGCTAAGGCGAATCCCCTCGTCATAACCGAAGGCGATCCCAGGCACAGCGGCCACCTTGTAGCGCGACAACAACTTATCGCACAGGTTCATGGATTTCAGGCCGGTGTTACCGGTGAATACAAAGAAGTAGAACGCGCCGTGCGGCTCGACCACCCGGATGTTTTGGATCCCCTTGAGACGACTCAGCACAAACTGCCGCTTGACGTCGTACTCGCAGCGCATGTCCTCAATGAACGACTGGTCGCCTTGGAGTGCAGCGAGCGCGCCGTATTGTGAAAACGTATTGGCGTTGGACGTCGTGTGGTTCTGGATCTTTTCAATGGCTTCGGCCAATGGCTTGGGGGCCGCCGTGTAGCCGAGGCGCCAGCCGGTCATCGAGTACGCTTTCGAAAACCCATTGACAGTGATGGTGAGATTGTAGAGATCGTCGCTCAGCGAGGCGATCGAAACGTGCTTGGACTCGCCATAGACGAGTTTCTCGTAGATTTCATCCGACAAAATGACAATTTCCTCCTCCAGGGCGATATCCCCCAAGGCGCGGAGTTCGTCGGCGGTGTAGATCGCGCCGGTTGGGTTCCCCGGGGTGTTGAGGATGACCATCTTGGTGGCTGGGGTCATGGCTTCCTCGAACTGCTCAGGAGTCATTTTCCAACCCGTGGATTCGTCGGTCTCGACGATGACAGGCACGCCGCCGGCGAGGCGGACCATTTCTGGATATGAAACCCAGAATGGCGAAGGAATGATCACCTCGTCGCCCTCTTCGATCACGGCGAGAATCGCGTTGTAACACGCCATCTTCGCACCGCCCGTCACACAAATCTGGTTGGCCGCGTAGTTCAACGCGTTGTCGTTCAAAAACTTGGTGGTCAGCGCCTCGCGCAGCTCAGGGATGCCGCCCGCGGGCGTGTATTTCGTCCGACCATCGCGCAATGCTTGAATCGCGGCTTCCTTGATAAATTCCGGGGTATCCACTTCGGGTTCTCCGCCAGCGAGGGCGTAAACTTCCTCGCCCTTGGCGAGCATCGCTTTAGCCTGTGCGGTGACGGCCAGAGTGAGTGATGGTGAAACCTTGGCAATACGGGATGAGATGCTGTCCATGTGAGCTGCAAGTAAGGATGGTGAGCGCCCCCGGACATCGCGGCGGTCTGCGCCGTGCGCCCGGTGGAGCGGGCGCTTTTGTGGGGCTTACCCCATACCGTGGCAAGCGAAATGGCGCGGCAATTTCACCCAGCGGCCACATCTCCCCGCATGCGCCTGCGAATCATCCTCCCACCCCACCCCGATTTACCGCTTGGCTCAGCATTCTACTATCGCGACAACCCGCACCTGACGGAAGCTGCGCAACCTTCCTGAAAGTTTCCTTTGTCGCAGAGTGTATTACGCGCACGCTAGTTCCTTATGACCACCCGCCGACAAACCCTCAAGGCTCTCGCTGCCATCGCAACGGTGCAAATCGTGCCCAGCCGCGTGCTGGGACTCAACGGCCAGAC
>JAYSPI010000283.1:0-4438 GCA_043722215.1 Prosthecobacter sp. | reverse complement strand
TTGGCGGCAGGCGTCGATTAACATGGCCAGTGGCCAGCGTTGGCTGGCGGGCACCAGCGCAGCGCGCTCCTCCTCCGTCGAGCCGTGCAGGCTGACGGCTAGGCGATACGGTTGTTGCTCGTGGGCGAGGCGTAGGATTCCAGGGACTACGCCCACGGTGCTGATGGAGATTTTGGATGGGCCGATGCTGATGCCGCGGACGTCGGAGATGATATGGAGGGCAGCGAGGACGGCGTCGATATTATGGAGGGGTTCGCCCATGCCCATGAGGACGAGGTTGCGGAGGCGTTGGTTCGGGTGTGTTTGGTGGAGGGCGCGGCGGGCGAGCATGACTTGGGCAACGATTTCCCCGGGCCGCAGGTGGCGCACGAACCCCATCTGGCCAGTGGCACAAAAGACGCAACCCATCGCGCAGCCCGCTTGGGTGCTCACGCATACCGTGTTGCGCCCGTCATAGCCCATCAGCACGGTCTCAATGGTTTGCCCGTCGCGCAGGCGTAAAAGAAATTTGCGGGTGCGGCCGTCGGCACTGTGGATTTCATCGACGACCCCCGGGTCATCCAGGAAGAATGCTTTGCCATCGCCGACCGATTGGTCGATCCACCGCTGGAGGGGTGGCAGGAAGTTGCGGCCAGCCAGGTCGAGTTCTCCGTCGTATTGGAGTGCACGCCAGAGAGATTTCGCGTGGTGGGCGATCACCCCGGCTGACGCCAGCACCTCGGCCATCGCGCCATACCCGAGATCATGCAACGAGCGGGGCGCGGCGGCGGACATGCCGGAATCAAGCCCCGCGCGCCTACCCAATCAAGCCGCGATTCGTTTCCGCATGAGTTCTTGTCATTGCCAAGGCGCTTCGGTATGGATGGCCCCATGGACGAATGGTACTATGCGTGTAGTGGCAAGCAATGCGGGCCGGTGACTCTCGAGCAATTGTCTGAAATCGCCCGCGGTGGCGGACTCGACCCGCAGAAGGATCTGGTGTGGTCGGCGTCGATGAAGGATTGGACGCCAGCGGGCCAGGTACCAGGGGTGTTTGCCGTGCCGCCACTCGTTGCGCCAACCTCCGATCCTGCCAATCCCTACGCCGCTCCGCAAAGCGACTTGGCGACCGCCACCGAGCCGGTCAATTTGCGGGAAATCGAACCCGGCAGCGAGCCGCTCGACGTGGCGGCCTGTGTGCGACGCGGGTTCGTGCTGACGCTGCGTCATTTTGGCACCATTTTTCTGGTGGGATTGGTGTACTTTGGAGCGGTCGTCGTCATGCAGCAAGTGCTCATCGCGGTGGGCATGAGTTCGGCTGACCAGGGGATGCCCGCTACATTCGGGGTGTGTGTGGGACTCGTGTCGCAGGTGCTTTCGATGTGGATCGGCCTGGGGATGACCCGTATTGGCCTGAACCTGGTCTCTGGCAAGCCGGTGGCCGTGGCCCAGTTGTTCGGCGAGGGTGACAAGCTGCTGCGCATCATCGGCGCATCGGTTTTGTTCGCGCTGATGGTGGGTCTCGGGGTTTTGCTATTCATCGCGCCAGGCATCTACCTTGCTCTGCGCTACGGCCAATACATGGTGGCCATCGTCGATCGCGACTTAGGCATCATGGACGCCTTTGCGTATTCCTCCGCGCTCACCACCCGTAATCGCTTGCATTTATTCCTCCTGGGCCTGCTGGCGCTGGCCATTATACTCGTTGGTTTGCTCGCCTTTGGCATCGGTCTGATCCTCGCCGGGCCGCTTGTGTGGCTCTCCGCCTTGGTCGCTTACCGCTGGATGCAATACGGCCACCGCGCCACCGCAGACGATCCGGTCACGGCCACCCCGGTGCTTTCAGGCATCGCCTGAGGCAGAAAATCCACTGGCGGCGATGACCGCCGCTTGCCCTTGGGCTGGGGCCGACTACGGTGACTCCACCGATGCTTGATTCCTTCGTTCACCTCCACCAGCACACCGAGTTTTCGCTGCTCGACGGCATGATCCGCACCAAGGATCTGGCCAAGCGCGCCGCCCAGCTTGGAATGCCAGCCGTGGCGATGACCGACCACGGAAACCTCTACGGGGCGATCCAGTTCTATCAAGATTGCAAAAGGGCCGGGGTGAAACCGATCTTCGGCTGCGAAATCTATCTCGCCCCCCAATCGCTCGCTGATAAAAAAGACCTCGTCGGCCGGAAGCGCGCCACCCACATGACTCTGCTCGCCGAGACCTACGAGGGCTGGCAAAACTTGTCAAAATTGGTCACCCGCGGCCACCTTGAGGGCCTTTACTACGGCAAACCACGCGTCGATCGCGCCGCACTGCGCGAGTTTTCCCAGGGCATCATCTGCCTGACTGGCTGCATCTCCGGGCCAGTCAATGAATGGCTGCTGGCTGGCGACGAGGAGAAAGCGCGTGAAACGCTGGCCGAACTCGTCGATATTTTCGGCCAACACAACACCTACGTCGAGATCCACAACCACGGCCTCGAACCCGAGCGCCGAGTCACCCCCAGCCTGCTCATGCTGGCGCGCGAATTCGGCCTGAAACCAGTCGCAGCCAACGACGTGCATTTCCTTCACCGCGCCGATCACGAGGCTCACGACGTGATGATCTGCATCGGCACCGGCCATCTCATTATCGATGAAAACCGCATGCACTACACCCCGGAGGTCTATTTTAAGACGGCCGAAGAAATGCGCACCTTGTTCGCCGATGTCCCAGGGGCCTGCGATGCCACCCTCGAAATCGCCGCTCGCTGCAACGTCGAACTGAAACTCGATGCCACCTCATCGGAGAAATACCCGCAGTTCGGCACCCCCGATGGCAGCCCGCGCGAGCAATACCTGATGCGCGTTTGCCAGGAGGGCCTGGTGAAACGCTACGGCGCGCACAAAGCGGCCGAGCCGGAAATCGCCGCCCGCTTGAAATACGAGGTGGACGTCATCAACCACATGGGCTTCGCCTCATATTTCCTGATCACCGCAGATTTTATCCAGTGGGCGCGTGATCACGACATCCCGGTCGGCCCCGGTCGTGGCTCGGCAGCCGGTTCGCTGGTCGCCTATGCGATGGCCATCACCGATATTTGCCCGCTGCGCTTCGATTTGTTGTTCGAGCGCTTCCTCAACCCCGAACGCGTCAGCCCACCCGACGTCGATATCGACTTCTGCCAGTCACGCCGCGGCGAAGTCATCGAATATGTGCGTAAAAAATATGGCGCACGCAGCGTCTCCCACATCATCACCTACGGCACCATGGGCGCCAAAAGTGTGGTCCGCGACGTCGCCCGCGTGATGGGAATGCCCTACGGCGATGGCGACCGCCTCTCGAAACTCATCGATCCGAAGCCGCTCGATAAGGAGGATAAAAAATCCTACGATGGGTCGATCCTACGCCGCGAGTGGGATAAAAACACCGAACTCCACGACCTCATCGAAGCGTCGTCGTCGTACCAGGACCTCTGGCAGTACGCCCTCGCCCTAGAGGGCCTCAACCGCAACGTCGGCATCCACGCCGCTGGCATCGTCATCGGCGACCGCTCGCTCGACGAACATGTCCCACTCACCCTAGGCAACGAGGGCGAAGTGGTCACCCAGTATGATATGGGTGCCATCACCGAGGTCGGCCTGCTCAAAATGGACTTCCTCGGGCTGAAAAACCTGACCGTCATCCATGAGGCCACCGGTCACATCCGCCGCCACACGCCCGGGTTCTCCCTCGAGAGCGTCCCCCTCGACGATCTCGCCACCTTCGATACCCTCAACCGCGGCGAAACCCTCGGCGTCTTCCAACTCGAGTCCGGCGGCATGGTCGAAACCTGCCGAAAATACCAGATCGAGAAAATCGATGATATCATCGACTTGTTAGCATTGTATCGACCGGGCGCGATGCAGTTCATCGACCAGATGCTCGATGTTAAAATGGGCCGTAAAAAGGCCATGTATGAGCATCCGTTGTTAGAAAAAATATGCGCCAATACCTACGGCGTAATGATCTATCAGGAGCAAGTCCAGAACGCGGCCAAGCTGCTCGCCGGCTACACACTTGGCGGTGCTGACCTGCTGCGCCGCGCAATGGGCAAAAAGGATCCAAAAAAAATGGCTGAGGAACGCGGCAAGTTCGTCACCGGATGCGAGCAGACCCATGGAATTGGAGCGGTTCTGGCGAACCAGATCTTCGAGAAGATCGAGATGTTTGCCGGTTATGGATTCAACAAGTCGCACTCAGCGTGTTACGGGCATATTTCGTATTGGACTGCCTATCTGAAGACCAACCACCCGGTGGACTTCATGGCGGCCTTGTTGTCCAATGAAATCCAAAACACGGATAAAATCAGCGTGTTTGTCTCCGAGTGCCACCGCATGGGCATGGAAATCCTCCCGCCCGACCTCAATGCCTCACAACTCCGGTTCTCCCCGGAGGACACTCCCAACGGCACCCAAGGCGTCCGCTACGGCCTCGCCGCAAT
>JAYSPI010000282.1:0-2651 GCA_043722215.1 Prosthecobacter sp. | reverse complement strand
CGCAGCAACTCTGTGCGGAAAAACGTCGGATCAATCCGTAGGTTATGACTCACCCAAGTGGCGGCTGAAACCCCCGTAAAACGCGCCAACTGGCTGGCGATGGCATCCCGCGTCGCTGGCTCCAACGCATTGCCCTGCAGCAGCGCGGCGGCATAATCACCCAGCGCAAACTTCGTGCTCTCCTCAATCAATCGCTCCCGGTCACCCGTGATTTTTTTATGGAAGTGGGCGGCACCGGTCAGCGACGGCAGAAAGACGATGTACGACAGGTCGTTGCCGGATGATGGCTGGAGGGTCGCATAATCGAGTAGTGGCGACACCAGCACCACACCGTTGAGACTCATGCCATAGCGTGCTTGCAGGTGATTGGCCAAACCCGCCGCGCGGATGCCACCGTAGGACTCACCTAACAAGTATTTTGGCGATGCCCAGCGGTCGTGTTCGCTGACCCAGCGCCGGATCAAGTCGCTAACGGATTCAATATCACCGTTCAAGCCGTGGAAATCTGCGGCCTTGCTCTCGTTTTCTGCCCGGCTGTAGCCGGTGGACACCGGGTCAATAAATACCAAATCGCAAACATCCAACATGCTCAGCGGATTATCGGCCAACCGCGCCGGCGGTAGCGGTGCCTGCGTCCCGTCGCCCGGCATTTGGATGATCTTCGGGCCGAGTACGCCGATATGCAGCCACACCGACGAGGACCCCGGGCCACCGTTGAAGGCGAATAATACCGGCCGCTGCGTCATCTCCTTCACGTCGCTTCGCTCGTAACTGACGTGAAAAATCGCGGCACTCACTTTGCCGTCATCTTGCTTCAATTGGATTTTCCCGGTTGTGACACGGTACGGAATTTTCTTGCCGCCGATCTCCACGGATGATTCGCGCCGCACCGGGGGCACAACTTTTTCAATCAAGGATTTCTCCTTCGCGTTGGGCGAATCAGGGGCCTCGGCGGCGGTGGGCTTCACAACCTCGGCCGCTCCGCTCGCGGCCAGACTTAATCCTAACAATAATGATAATGCGATGCGCATGCGCGAGATGCTAATGAGGATCGCCGCAATGTCGATCGCTACTTACTCCACTTGATGACCCGCCCAACACACCCAGATCTGAGCGATTCACAACTTGTGACAATACATGTAATGCGGAATCAATTCCTGCGCCTGCGCCCGATGACTCGCCCGGAGCGGCGTGGATTTGGTAGAGTCGGTCTAGTGGCCGGTCAGCTTGGTTGCGGTCGCGGCGTCCACGGTGAAGTTGCCGCTGCCGAATGGCTGTGGGGTTTCTCCGGCGGCCACCTGGTATTCAAACGCCTTGATCGGCTGGGTGCCGGCAAGCTCCGACATCAGATAGATTCGGATCGTCATGACCTCCTTGCCGGTGCCGCCGTCGAGCTTTTGGGTGGTGAACTGCACTGCGTTTGAACCGTCGATCGCCCCCCCGATGACGATTTCAGCTTCCTTGGCATTGGCGAACCGATGGTGGCTGATTTGATTGACCTGCACGCGCACTTCTCGGCCCGGACAAAAAACGTACACCTTGGCGATGAATTTCGCTGACCCCACAATCAACGGCGTGACCGGCACAACCCCGCTAGGCTGAGCCTCGGGCGTCTCCTTCAAATACCGGAGGTCCCCTGCCGCCAGTTCCTTGCGCACCGCCGGTAAGGCGGCCAGATTGACGACATCCGCCCGGTCGTAGAGCCAATCCACACGCCCCCGGACAAACGATAAAACCAGCAAGTTGGCCGCTGGCGTGCCGCCAACCCCGAAATCAATTTTCCCGAAATACGAGGCTTTGGCAGTGGCACCATTTTGTTTCGCTTCGAGAAATTCAAGGCCCGCGATGGTCGGTGGCGGTGCCGGTAAATCAAACACCGCGGCAGGAAATGGCCGCTTCTCAGAAGCGATGAGGTTTTGCACCTCGATGCGACGGTGCGCGGCGGTGATGCTCTGCCAGGCAGTCGCGTCGTGCCGGATCATGGCATCGCGCCAGGCATTGTAACTGCTTTCAAGCGCAGGACGCAGGCGCTCCTGCGCGCCCGCCCACATCACCATCATCCAAGAAACCATCACAATCAGCCGCTTCATGACAGAAACGATTGGACAAACCCTCCGGTTTCACAACAAACAAATTGCAGCACGGTCTCCGAATGGCGAAGGCTGACATCCCGGCATGAGTAACATCCTTCACAGAGTGGCGCCCATCGGCGAGGCCCGCGACCGCGAAATCCTCAAGGATGCCGCAACCTACGTCTATCAGACCCGCCCCCAGGGCGCGGTCTTAGCACACCTGTTTTTTCCTACCCATGCCACCGCTGCCCCACGTCCGTTGATTGTGTTCTTCCACGGCGGATTCTGGGATACGCCCACCCCCACCCAGTTTGTCCCCCATTGCCTACATTTCGCCAGTCGCGGAGCCGTGGCGGTAGCCGCCGAAACCCGCGGTGCCACCCGGCACGGCACCGGCCCGTTAGAAGCCATCGAGGACGCGCGCGACCTGATCCGCTGGCTGCGCCACAATGCCGACACCTTCCATATCGACCCCAACCGCGTGATTATCGCCGGCGCTGGCGGTGGCGCATTTTTAGCCCTGCTCACCACGCTGCCCAAACCCAAACAATTGCCGCTGGTGGACGGTTTGGATTGCCG
>JAYSPI010000281.1:0-16301 GCA_043722215.1 Prosthecobacter sp. | reverse complement strand
GGCGGCGGTGAACTTGATCGCATTATCCACTAGATTCGTCAGAATCTGCCGCAGTCGGCCCGGATCACCGCGCAAATGGTTGGGAACCGCCGCATCCATGCTGCACCGCAACACCAATCCCTTCTGGCTCACCCGGATCTCGAATGTCGCCACAAAATCATCTAATACATTAGTCAGATCGAAGTCGAGCGTCTCCAGATCGAGCTTACCCGCCTCGATTTTCGAGAAGTCGAGGATATCATTGATCAGAGCAAGCATGTTCTCGCTGCTGTAACGCACGATCTCCGCATAGCTGCGCTGCTCCTCGGTGAGGTCGGTTTCTAGCAGCAAGGCATTCATCCCGATCACACCGTTCATCGGGGTGCGGATTTCATGGCTCATATTGGCCAAAAAATGCCCCTTGGCGACATTGGCGACATTGGCGCGGACCGCCATATCGTTCGCGCGGCCAGTCGTTTCCTCGAGATTGCGATTGGTGGTTTGGAGTTCCTGCTGCACCCGGGCAACGTCCTCAATGATGCCTAACAGCGCCAAACGGGTCTCGTTACTTTCTGCTAACAACGAACGAACCTGCTCCTCGGACTGCCTGCGCAGCAGAGCCTCGCCAAGGTGGGCCGCGATGCCCTCGAGTTGTTGGATGGCAACCGAGGAAAAACACCCTTGCCGGGCATCATTGAGTTGCATCAACCCGACAATCTGATTCCTGGCACGAATCGGCACCAGCGCGATGGACGCATAGCCATGCCGCACACATTGGTTGCGCGGGCGAAACCGCGAGTCTTGGTCAGCCGGTATATCTAGCAGCGACCAGGAATCATTGATCCAAAAACTCCCGCCCCGCGTGAAGAGCGAATGAAAGGAGCCGGTCTGGCCGGACATGACCAACCCGCAGGTGCATTCTAGGCAGGCGTTGCCGTCGCTGTCGCGGCAGACCTCGCCCTGCATATCGTGCGCTAACAGGGAATCCCCTTCGCGGAGGAAACTCTCGGAGAATCCGTCCTGGACATAATAGGGATAGTCCTCGCCCTGCTGGAGGCGGATACCCACCGCATCGAAGCCGGTGCGCTCCTTCATGGCCACGAGCACGCGCTGCAGGGAATCCTTGAAATCGCCGGATTCATTGAGAATTTGCAGCACCTCGCTGCGCATTTCGCGATAGTGTTCTGCCTGTTTGCGCTCGGTGATATCGCGGAATGACCAGACGTGACCCACCGTGTTGCCACTCATAATAATCGGCGCACAATAGCGCTCAAAGACCCGACGATCCTTGAAGTACAAGGTATCGATTTCCTCATCGGCCGAGTCATCCCGTTGCCGAACCTTGATGAAAAAATCCTCCGGGTCGCTCAATTGAAGGGAGATATGTTGCAATAACGCGTCGTGATCGTGGGTTGCGGTCAACGCCTCGGGCAAGCGCATTAATTCCGAAAACCTCTTGTTCGTACGAATCACTTTCCCAAGCCGATCCACCGCTAGAATCCCATCGGCGGTGGATTCCAGGATCACGCTCAAATTTGTTTCACTATCGTGCAGCGTTTCGATGGCATGTTTGCGCTCGGTGATATCTCGCGCCGTGCCCTCGAAGCCAAGCAGGATTCCGTTCTCATCCCGCAGCGGCACGGCTCCCAGCGCGTTCCAATACCACGAGCCATCCGCGTGCCTCACCCGGTATTCCACGCCGGCGTGGCGTTTACCCGTCGCGATGACCCGGTTCAAATACGCCAGACAGGCGGGCAAATCCTCCGGGTGGACGAACTGTTCGAGCGATTGGCCGACCATCTGTGCTTCGGTATAGCCGAGGATGGTGAAGCACGACGGTGAGACGAACGTGAACACCGCCTTTTCGGTGAGCATGTAAATCATATCGAGGCTATTCTCGATGAGCATGCGATGCTGGGATTCGCTTTTGCGCAGCTCCTCCTGCTGGGCCAGGATGCCGGCATCCGTGCGCCGAAGCAACACATAGATGAACCCCATCAGCAGCGCCAAAACCACGGCGCCGCCAGTCCCACACAAGACTAACACACGGATAAATGCTGCCTTATCCAGCGTGATATCACGCATGATGAGCAAGTCTCCGATGATCACCCCGGCGGCATTGCGCATCGGCGTCACCGAAACCCGCCAATCTTTACCATCGGAAGCGATTTCCCGATACGGCTGGTCCTGCCCCTCACTGCCCGCCACACCATCGTTGAGTATCTGTGCAAACCCGTAGGGCAAAAGCCCCTGCGAGGCGTAAACCACCACATTGCCTGGCAGACGGTCCCAGTTGGCCTCCCGACCTGCACGCGTCATACTCGCTTCCCAGTCAGCGCGAGTGAGAACCGCCTTGCGCAGAGTGACGGCCACCTGGTGGCCGGACCGGGTGTGCAACATTTTCAGTGTATCATCGATCACCTGGCCAAGCTCCACATGCCCGAGTCGCTTGCCTCCTGCGTAGATTGGGTAAACCACCTGCAAAATCAACGTCCCATCGGGGCCAAGGTCGATTCCCGAGGCCGGCCGACCGGTGCGTTGCGCCTCGTGGGTGGTGAAGCGACTGGTGAGAGCATTGCCTCGGCCTGGTTGATTGAGGCGCAGCAGCGCAGTCCCTTGATTATCAAAAAAGTAGCAATGCGTGAGTTGTTGACTGCTGGATGGGTGATCCAACACCGCTTGACCTGCGGCGCGCAAACGCTCGACATCCCCCGTACCCATCGCGGCTTGTGTCCCATCGGCAGCAGCCATCGACCGCGCAATGTCCGTCAACACCAGCACGTCGCGTTTTAGACCCACCGACAAATTGCCGGTGATCTCAGAAATATCCGCCGCACTTTCGCTCACCAAATTCTGTTTTTTCTGTTCCCACAAGATCGTTCCCGCCGTGCCCATTAAAACCACGAGAATCAGCGTCAGCGGTAACAACAGCCGCCATAAAATCGGCCTGAGCACGAAGCTCACAGCCCGCTCACGCCCGACCTTCGCAGGCGCCGGCGTGGAATAAACCACCGTCGAGACGAAAATAAGCAATACCAGCATCAACCCAACCGGCAATGTCACTTGCGTGACCACACTCCACCGCCAGTCGTTGGCATCAATGTCCATGCCCATGACCGCTAACAGCGAACCCGTCGCCGGATCGATCAGCGGCACCAGCGCGGTGACCCACTCACCCCAACGGTTAGAAGCCGGGCCTTGCACTTCCGCTTCCTTGGTATTGAAGACCGATCGATAACTCGCTGGAATATCCGCATAAACCTGCCCGGGCGAGCTGGCTTCCAATACATTTGGCGCAGCACTATCGACAAAAAAGAAGATCTTATCGTCGGCGTGCGCAGATGGCTGGCGCCCCATCAGATAAAACCACTTGCAATGCGGGTTCGCCGGACCAATCGACATCAACTGCGCCTTGAGCCGCTGGTAATCCAGCAAATCCCGGTCCGTCTCCGTGCCCGTCAGCGCCTTCACATTGTCAATATTGAGCGCCTGTGCCACCAACCGTGCCTGCTGAAGCAGATTGGCGCGCAATTCCTTATCCGCCCGATCCGCTGACCACGCGGCCACACCCACGAGCAGCGCCAACGCGAGCCACGGTAATTTGCGAAACGCGCGGGCGGACATCCAAAAGTAGGTGGGCATGGGTAAATTCATCACTGAGCTTGCCGTTCGAGTTCATCGGGCGTGGCATATGGCAATTCTTGACCCAGGCTCGCCGCAAGCGTGTTGACCTCGCGCTTGAGCGCGCCGATGCGCCCCTCGCGGCCCAGCGTCGCGGCATGCCAGCGCCGCAGTTCATCCAATTGTTTATCGGTTTCCAGTTCGCCATTTTTGCGAGCTTCATTTTCGCTGTGCAAGTCCTCGAGCAGGTTGAGCATGGCGTCCTGACTCTCCTGGAGGGCGCGTGTCCGTTGAGCGACCAAGTTAGTGAGCCGCTCCTGGTCATTGCGTTGCATCAGCCCCGCACTCTTAATCTTGGCCATCGCGCGAATCTGCACGCTCAACTCAATCTCATCAAACGGCTTACTCAAAAACCCCTCTGCCCCAGCCTCCAGTGCCTGCACCCGACTCACTCGATCTGCTTTGAGCGCCGTTAAAAAAAGCACCGGTATCATCTGCAAATACTCATCCTGCTTCAGCCGACGACAAACCTCATACCCGTCCATCCCGGGCATCACAATATCAAGTAAAATCACATCCGGATCTTCGGCCAGCGCCGCTTCTAAGCCCTGCGGACCGTTCAAGGCGGTGACCACCAGCGTCCCGGGTAAATGGTCGCTCACCACCGCACGCAGTGCGATGAGATTGTCCGGATTGTCGTCAATGGCCAAGATTTTCATGATTCAGTCCACCTTATTCCAAAAATTTCCGCAGAGTTGCAAGCAACGTCGGTTGATCGATCGGCTTAGAAATATACGCGTCAAACCCGTATCCCAAGATCTCCTCGCGCTGGCCCTGCATCGCACTCGCCGTGAGCGCCAACACCGGAATGTCACACACGCTCGGATGCTCGCGCAGCGCCTCCAGCGCCGCCAACCCGTCCATCACCGGCAGCGCTATATCCATGAGAATTAGGTCGGGCTGATGACAACGTGCTTGGGCGATCGCTTGCAGACCATCGCCTGCGGTAAGAAGATCATACCGCCCATCTAACAAAGCGCGCACGGTCAATAGATTATCCGCGTTGTCCTCCACCACCAGCACCAACGGCTTACCAGGCCGCGTCGGACGACGACGCTGCGTCGCTACCGGCGTCACTGCTTGGGGTTGCTGCTCGGGTTCTGTCTGGACTGGCAGGGCGATCATCCGGCCCACTGCGGCGAGCAGCCCGTCTTTGTTAATATCGCCCTTCTGAATGAGCTGATAGACATGCTGGTCATTGAGGAAATTCAGGTCTTCACGGGTCACGTGCTTGGCGGTCAAAATCAACACCGGCAGTTGGCGAGTGCGCTCGCTGCTGCGAATCGCGGTGAGCACTTGGAACCCATCCACCTCGGGCATCATGAGATCCAAGATCATCGCCTCGGGCACGGCCTGCTCGATGGCGGCTAGAGCGGCCCTGCCGCTGCGCGCGACCTGCACGCGATACCCCTGGGTTTCGAGGATATCTGTCAATTGGATGATCGCAGTATCCGAGTCCTCGACGACGAGAATCTCATGCCCCAGCCCGGACACCCCAACGGCAGGCGTGTCCTCGACCCGCCGCCGACTGACCCACTCGCGTGGCGACACCTGCTCTGCGGCTTCGATCGCCCGGGGCAACCGTAGGGTGAAGGTCGTCCCCTGGCCTGGCACACTTTCAACGGTGATGCGACCGCCTAACAAATTTGCATAATTCCGGGCGATGGCTAAGCCCAACCCCGTGCCGCCATATTTACGCGATGTGCTGTCATCGGCCTGGCGAAATTCATCAAAAATCCGCTCGATATGCTCGCCTGCGATGCCAATCCCGGTATCGCACACCGCCACCCACAATTCGTCATCCACCCAGCGGGCAGAGACCTCGACCGACCCGTGCTCGGTGAACTTCACGGCGTTGCCAACCAGATTCTGGAGGATGTGGCGGCATTTATCAGGATCGGAAGTAATCGCAGGCAGGTCATCTGCTACCATCCGCGTGAGGGTGATATTTTTTTCCCGCGCCTGTGGGCCGATCATTTCAATAATTTCGTCGATCCACGTGCGAACCGCAAAGCGACTGACACAGATATCCTCGCGGCCCGCCTCGATACGCGATAAATCGAGGATGTCGTTGATGAGCGATAACAGGTTTTTCCCGTTGCGTTCAATGACTTCCAAGTAGCTGTATTCCTCCGCTGGAATGGTCTGAGCGAGGCGGCGATGCAGCACTCCCGAGAGGGCAATCACGGAATTGAGCGGCGTACGTAGCTCATGACTCATATTCGATAGGAACGCACTCTTGAGTCGATTGGATTCATGCAGTTGTTGCTTCTGCATTTCAAGCTCCGTGTTCTGCTCGGTGAGTTCATTGGCCTGCACTGCTAACTCGCGTTGCTGCGCTGCCATCTCATGGTTCTTCTGTTCCAGCTGCTCCGCAAAATAATGAATTTGCCGGAATGCCAATACCCCATTAAACCTTGCTGTTAGAATACCCCAGATCTCGTCCACCAGACGTAGCGCCGCCGCCGTATACGTGTGTACGCTCGCCAACGAGATCAACGCCACTACGGCGTTATCCGCCAGCACGGGAATCGTCAGAATCTCTCGCGGGATCAAGTCGCCGCTTGCCGCAGCGAAGGTAAAACGGGTATCCGGCGCAATCTCGGTAATCAGCTGAATCTGGCGCGTGGCCAACGCCATCCCAAGCTCACCCTCCATCTCCGTGGAGGAAAAGGCGACACGCCCGCTGACACCCATGCCAATCGAAGCGAAATGCACGAACGACGTTTTCATTTCATTCTCAAAATACACCGCCCCCATCTGCGAGTCCGTATGACGCATCAAGCCCTTGAGCAGCTCATTGCAAAACGCATGCACTTCATCATCCTTCAGCATGATCGTCGCGAGGTGAGCCGCATCTTCATTTGTCTGACTCTGGGTCTGAATCTCGGTGGCCATCGTGTTGAACGCCGTGGCCAGCGTCCCAAACTCGTTGCCCGCAACATAATGGCTGCGCACATCCAAATGCCCACGCCTGAACTGCGCGGACACCGCCGTAAGCTCCTCAAGCGGATGCTTGATCCACTGCTGCAACAGCCAGCCAATGAGCAACGAAAATAACAAAATACCCGTCACGATGCTAATCAAACGCGTGTTCAACACCGTGTTCTGAACATTCACCACCTGATACGATTCCGTCGCTTGATTCCGCGCTATGCTCACCACATGATGAATTTGCCGGGTCAACACCGCTAGCTGCAACCGATGCGCCCCATGCAGCGCGTGCTCCTTGGCACTCGCTACCTGCCCCGCCCGCTGCATGCTCAAAATCTCCTCGCGGCTGACATTCCACATAATGAAAGCATCCCGCAAATTCGGGATATCGATCGACGGGCCCATGTAGATGGCGGCTAGCAGATCGAGGCGCCGCGACGCATCGGCGCGTCGAACTTCGGTCTCTTGGCGTGCGGCGCTGACCGCCTGGTCATTGGATTCCAAGAGCAACGCCTGCATCGCTCCGTGCATCGCGTAAACGTCGGCCTCCAGCTCGCCAATTTCTGTATTCACCTGAAACGGGTGATCATACATCATTTGGGTTTGCTCCCAAAGAGCATTGGTCTGGCGCCAAACAAGCACCCCGAAGCCCACTACCAACGAAAGAATCACCCCCAAGGCGAGCCGCAACTGGGTGGCGATTTTAAGATCCTCCAATTTCATCAATTAATGTGTCTGGCCGTTGGTAGTGAAAATTCCTTGAGCGATGTGGGTCATTGAAAAAACACCAGTGCGGGGATTGCGGGATTTCTGAAACACCGCCCCAGGCGGCACGACGGCACGCAGTTCCGCGCGCGCGGCCACCATATCCCGTTCCGCCTCACCGGTCACGAAATATCCGCCAGGCGATAAGGCCCGACACACCTTGGCGAGTATCCGCCGCCGAATGTCGGCCCGATAGTAAAACAATAGATTGCAGCAAAAAACCACATCGAAGTCGCCGTAAAGACTCGCCTCGGGACTCGATAAACTCTCGTCCAATAAATCGTGCTCCGAAAACCCCACCCGCGCCCGCAGCCGAGACGCCACCGCGTAGCTCTCGCCCTGACGGGAAAAATAGTCGTGCAAATAGCGCTTGCGAACATTGCCGACCGCCTCTGCACTGTAAACCCCAGCCTCTGCCAGCGCCAAATCGGACACCGCAAGATCGGTGGCAAAAACACGATAGGAAACCCGTGATTCACCCGCTGTGCGCAGCGACTCCAGTAACATCGCGATCGACCACGCTTCCTGTCCAGCGGCGCATCCAGCTGACCAGACCCGAATTTCGCTATGCCCGGCGAGTCGTTTAGATGCCGCCAACCGCGGCAACACCCATTGTTCAAGCAGACCAAATGTCAGCGAATTGCGGAAAAACTCACTGTAGCCATTGCGCAATGCCCAGCATAAATCCTGCTCTTCCTCAGGATGCCTCACCAAATGCTCATCGTAAGCCGCCACCGTCGGCAGCCCATGCACCACCAACCGCTTGGCTATGGTTTTTCGCACGAATCCCTCATCATAGACCTCGATCTTCCTCCCATGCACGCCTCTCCTGAGCATCGCCATGCAATCCCCGAACTCCAAATTCGCCTGCATCACGCCTGACTGATCCTCACGATGCATTGACAATTTTGTATTTCTCGGCCTGCCCACCCGCCTTGAGCAACGCGTTAACTTCCTGTTTCAGCTCGATCATGCGCAACTCCCGTCCCACCGTCACCTTGTGAAAACGTTCCAGCTCCGCATACTTCTCCTGGAGATCGGCCTCTGCGCGCTTGCGCTCCAAACGCAGACTCTTCTGGACTAGGCAACTCACCACCACCGGCCCGAGCCGCTTGATATGCTCCTTGATCACGTAGTCCCAGGCACCAGTCTTCATGCACTCCACAGCCGTCTCCTCGTTCATTGAGCCGGTGATGACGATGAACGGGGTGTCCGGCACCAACTCCAGCGCCAACTTCAATGCGCTGAGACCATCAAACAATGGCAACTTGTAATCCGATAGAATAATCTCCGGCTGATAGACTTCCAACGCCTTGAGGAACTCCGCCCGTGTCTCGACCCGCAGGAATTCGCTCATGGGCAACACCCGCCTCACCTCACGCTCGTTGAGTTCGGCATCCGCAGAAAGATCTTCTACGAGCAGGATGCGGATCGCTTCGGTACTAAAGTCCATCGTCGTTATGCTTTGTGTAGCGTAAAATAAAACGTGGCACCCTTGCCAGGTGCTCCCTCCGCCCATGTCCGCCCGCCATGGCGTTCAATGATGCGCCTGACAATCGCCAATCCCACTCCGGTCCCCTCAAAATCATTCACACTGTGCAATCGCTGGAAAACACCAAACAATTTGCCCGCATAATGCATGTCAAAACCCGCGCCATTGTCGCGCACGCAATACACGATCTCACCATTCGTTTCCGTCGCATTCACTTCAATGACCGCCTGCGCTTGCTTGGTCGAAAACTTCACCGCATTGGCTAGCAGGTTGAGCCAAACCTGCCGCATAAGCACCGGGTCCGCCAACGCCGAGGGCATGACACCCACCTGCAACTCGATCCGCTCACGGTCAGACGCACTCGTCACCTCTAGGAAAATCGACTGAACCATAGCCGCCATGTCCACCGTTGAGAGCTTCATCGACATCCGGCCAAAGCGCGAGAACTCGAGCAAATCGTCAATGAGAACACCCATATCCCGCGCACTCTGCTGGATCACGGCACAAACCCGCTGCCCCTCCGGATTCAAACCTGCCGCATGGTCTTCGACCAAAATGCCCGTGTAGCCGTCAACCGCGCGCAGCGGCGCACGCAGATCATGCGAGACCGAGTAACAAAACGCCTCCAAATCCTTATTGGCCGATTCCAACTGGGCAGTGCGCTCCGCTACCCGCAGTTCCAATTCCGCATTGAATTCGCGCAGCCTGCATTCAGCTTGGTGCTTGTAGAGCGCCATTTCAATCACGATGCGCAGCTCACGATCCTCGATGGGCTTAAGAATGTACCCAAAGGGCTCGGCCTCCTTCGCGCGCTGAAATGTCCCACCCTCACCATACGCTGTGAGAAAAACCACCGGCAGGTGCAGGCGGCCATGCACATCGATTGCGGCTGCAATCCCATCCATCTGGCCTTGCAAGTGGATGTCCATCAGCACCAGATCCGGGCGGAGATCCTCGGCCATGACCAGCGCCTCCTTTCCATTGTTGGTGGATCCCACCACCTCGTAACCCATTTGCGCCAGACGAATGCTAAGATCTGTGACGACAATCATCTCGTCCTCGACAATCAACAAGCGTGGTCTGGTCTTTTCAATCATGACGTCCAAGGTGGATTAATTAGAATCCCAATTGCTGTAATTGCAAATCACCCATTCAAAAAATCTCCTATTATGTTACACTTCTTCGTGCTGCCCGTGGCGCAGAACATCATGGCGTTGGTAAAACTAGAGGCGGTTCACCATGAATTATGCATTGCCGACCGTCCCGCGTCCAGCACCGATTTCCACCCCTGCCAGCAGCGCCATTTCATCTGAAAGAGGCGTGAGGGGCTATCCCGCACTGGATATGGTGGGATCCGGCGTCTCGGGATCAACCGCAGGGCCGTTGGAGCCGATGAGTGAGAGGAATGTGGAGGTCATGTTAGCCCATCACGCGCTTGCGGGCGGAGCTTGAAGTCATTGAGCGTTGCCAGGACGGCAGGCTAGATGCCGTGGTGCGGCCCTGCTTGCGTTCAAGGTTGTAACGCCCGATGGTCAAATTGCAGAGGGTGACGCGGTTACGCGCCGCCTTGGGACGTGCGACCCGGCAGGCATCCTCGCCGAAAGTGACGTCGCGCACGCGGTGAACGCCGTTTTCAATCGCATCCCAATGACCGACGATGAGTTCAAGTACTTGAGCGTCGCTGCGCTCGTCGGCGGTGTGGCTGGAGGCGTAATTGGCGATCTCGATCTCGGGCTGTCGTTGGTTTGCGTGTTTTGTTAGATCGATAGTGGTGCGCTCGACGGCGATGAAGTGCCAGCAGCCGCACAGGCCGCTGTGCCCCGGGCTGGGTTGGATGGTCTTGATGCGGCGGCGCACCAGTTTGCCGTGGCCTTTGTTCCAAGGGTTTTCATTTGCCGGAGGGAAAAAACCCGGGCTGAGTTTCAGTCCGGCGCGTTCGAGGATGCCGCTCTGGTTGCCTTTTAAACCGAAGATATAATCCCCTCCGAGGTCCTGAGTGATGAAGCGCCGGTTTCCTGCTAGCAGAGCATGGCATCGGCGGTGACGGCGCAGCCTTGCAGGTTCATGCCTGCTAGAAGCAGGTTTCACAGTCATCCCACGGGCTGCGCATGAAGCGGCCTGAGCCCTGATTTTACAAGGCTTGGGGTGGGATTTCGGGGAATGGCGATTGCGACTTTTTTCAGATAGAGTGATATATTGCCGACATGGCGCGCGGATGCTGGAACGCGCAAGAACTAGGATGGATGAAGGCGGACACGATGGCGCAATTGCTTCACTACGACCGTAAGCGGATTGCAAAGCGGCGTGCAGGAAGCATGACCCTCTGGGTGCATGAGAAGGTCCCCAGGACGCCGCGTGGGCGACTCAAGGTCATCTGGATGCTCGACGCGGCCCTTAGCACGCGCCGACGCGCACCTCGCTCCGCAAATCCTGCCTTTCGTGTCACCGATTCTGCCGTGCGATGACTCTCCTCTTGAAAACTCGATCGCAGCTGTCTATTCATCGCGCGGCCCGCTCGGCCACCCTTCCTTATTGTCATGAACGCCCTCACCCGTTGCCTCGATACTTACTGGTCCTCCTCCATCGGGAAAAAACTCGTCGTCGCCATCACCGGCATCGTGCTGGTCCTCTTCCTCGCCGGTCACCTCATCGGAAACTTGGTCGTATTCATGGGTCCGGAACCATTCAACACCTATGCCTACTTCCTCCACCACATGCTCCACGGCGTCGGCATCTGGTTGTTTCGCGGCGTGATGCTCGTGACGCTCGCGGCCCACATCCTCGCCACCATCGCCCTGACCGTGCAAAACCGCGCCGCCCGCAAGGCCTACGAATGCCAAACCACCATTCAGGCGTCGAAGTCATCGCGCACCATGATCCTCTCCGGCCTGACCATCTTGGCGTTCGCGATCTATCACCTACTGCATTTCACCGCCCGCATCGGTCCTGCAGCCGGCTACAACGACCACCACCTCTACCGCTTCCTGCTTGAGGGCAAGGAAGTCCACAACGCCTGGAAAATGGTTATCGATGGTTTCTCCGTTTGGTATGTCACCCTGTTCTACGTCATCGCCATGACACTGCTCTGCTCGCACCTGGCACACGGCGTCGGATCCATCTTCCAGACGCTGGGCTTCCGGTCGAGGAAGGCCGCCAGCTTGATCCAGCAGGTTTCCATCGGCTACAGCCTGTTCATCTGGCTCGGCTTTATCTCCATCCCGCTGGCGATCAATGTGTTCCCTGGCTATTTCGCCGCGCTCGCCCAAGCCGTCGGCCACTGAGGAGACCATCCCCAATCAACCATCTCTAATCCCATTCTACTATGTCCATCGTCCTCGATAGCAAGATCCCATCCGGCCCACTTGAACAAAAGTGGGCCAAACATAAGATGGACTCCAAGCTCATCAACCCGGCCAATAAACGGAAATTCACCGTCATCGTCGTCGGATCCGGCCTGGCCGGCGGTGCCGCCGCCGCCTCGCTCTCCGAAATGGGCTACCAGGTGAAGTGCTTCTGCTACCAAGACAGCCCGCGCCGCGCCCACTCGATCGCCGCCCAGGGCGGCATCAACGCTGCTAAAAACTATCAGAACGACGGTGATTCGGTGCGCCGTTTATTCTACGATACGATCAAGGGCGGCGATTTCCGTGCTCGCGAAGCTAACGTCTATCGCCTAGCCGAAGTTTCTAACGCCATCATCGACCAATGCGTCGCCCAAGGCGTCCCGTTTGCCCGCGAATACGGCGGTTTGCTCGATAACCGTTCGTTCGGCGGCTCGCAGGTGTCGCGGACATTCTACGCCCGCGGTCAGACTGGCCAGCAACTGCTCATCGGCTGCTATCAGGCACTCGAAAAGGAAATCGGCAAAGGCGGCGTCAAGATGTACTCGCGCACCGAAATGCTCGACCTCGTTCTGGTCAACGGCCACGCCAAGGGCATCGTCGTGCGCGACCTGGCCACCGGCGAAATCAGCAGCCATGCCGCCGACGCGGTCATTCTTGCAACCGGCGGCTACGGCAACGTCTTCTTCTTATCGACCAACGCGATGGGTTGTAACGTGACGGCCGCCTGGCGTGCCGCCAAACGCGGGGCGCTTTTCGCCAACCCGTGCTACACCCAGATCCACCCGACCTGCATCCCGGTCAGCGGTGATTACCAATCAAAGCTCACCCTGATGTCCGAGTCGCTCCGCAACGATGGCCGCATCTGGGTGCCTAAAACCAAGGAACTCGCCGCCAAACTGCGCGCCAAGCAGATGAACCCGGCCGATGTCCCCGAGGATCAACGCGACTATTACCTCGAACGCAAATACCCGTCGTTCGGCAACCTTTCGCCACGCGATATCTCGTCACGCGCCGCCAAGGAGGCGTGCGACGATGGCCGCGGGATCGCCTCCACCGGCCTCGGCGTCTATCTGGATTTCCGCGATGCAACCAAGCGCCGCGGTGAAGCAACGATCCGGGCCAACTATGGCAACCTGTTCCAGATGTATGAAAAAATCACCGGTGAAGACCCCTATCAGACACCGATGATGATCTATCCGGCTGTCCACTACACAATGGGCGGCCTCTGGGTGGACTACAACTTGATGTCCAACGTCCCCGGTCTCCACGTGTTAGGCGAAGCAAACTTCTCCGACCACGGTGCCAACCGCCTCGGCGCGTCGGCACTGATGCAAGGCCTCGCCGACGGCTACTTTGTCATCCCTACTACGATCGCCAACTATCTGGTTGGCCAAAAACCCGGTTCCATCACCACCGAGCAACCGGAGTTCAAACAAACCGAGGATGAGGCCCGCGCCCGGGTCTCAAAACTCTTCTCGATCAAGGGCAAACGCACCGTCGATTCGTTCCACCGCGAACTCGGCATGACGATGTGGAACAACTGCGGCATGGCCCGCACCCGCCAAGGCCTCGACGAGGCACTAGCGAAAATCCCTCAAATCCGCGAAGAATTCTGGAACAACGTACTTATTCCCGGGTCCGGGGTCGGCGTCAATATGGAACTCGAAAAAGCTGGCCGCGTCGCCGACTTCCTCGAATTCGGTGAAATGATGTGCTACGACGCCCGGGACCGCGAAGAGTCGTGCGGCGGCCACTTCCGCTCAGAGCACCAGTTCTTCGATCAAGACCCGGAAGTCGTGGCAGGCAGCACCCAGGCCGGCGAAGCCAAGCGCGACGACGAGCATTTCTCCCACGTTTCCTGCTGGGAATACCGCGGCCCCGACCAGCCGCCTGCCCTCCACAAAGAGCACCTCGTTTACGAAAGCGTTCACGCATCGATCCGCAGCTACGCGTAAGCGCAGCCTCATCCACCGCCCGGCGCGCCGCCCTCACCCGGCGGCCTCGCTTGGGATCGTCACGCCGCTTGCCCGGCCTCACCCATGCGCGTCCTCGCCATCGATCCCGCTGTCCGCAGCACCGGCTATGCCGTGCTGGACGGCGACCCGCGCAAGCCCACCGTGCTAGGTTATGACGTTATCTCCATCCCCCAGAGGCTCTGCCAATCCGCCGCCCTCGCCGCCATCCGCACCCACCTAGTCCACGTCATCCTCAAATATCAACCCGACGAGGTCGCTGTCGAGGGGATCATCTACGTGCAGTCCCACCAAACCGCCATCACCATGGGAGCCGCCCGCGCCGCAGCCCTGATCGCCGCGGCGGATCACCAACTGCCGGTGTACGAATACGCTCCCCGCAAGGTGAAAATGGCCGTCGTCGGCAATGGCAACGCTGATAAATCGCAGGTCGCCTTCATGGTGCGCGCCCTGCTCGGACTGGCCGAAACCCCAGCGCCCGACGCCGCCGACGCCCTCGCCATCGCCATGGCCCACCTCCAAGCGGCCGACCCACTGAAGGCGAAACTGCTCGCCCGCCGATTGGTTTGACCCTGCCCGCGCATGCTCAAAATCCGCCAACTCCCCGCCCCCGTTACCTACCACGCCGCCCTGCGCATGCAGGAACAATGCGTGGCCGCTATTCTAGCAGGTACTGGCAGCGAGACGGTGCTACTGCTAGAGCACCAACCGGTTTATACCATCGGCCGCCTGCGCAATCAGTCATCGCTACGCGATTCCGCCGCGCTCCCATTCCCAGTTGTAGAAACCAACCGCGGCGGCCAAGCAACCTATCATGGCCCCGGCCAGTGGGTCGGCTATCCGATTCTCGATCTCAACACCCGCAGCCGAGACCTCCACCAGCATCTCCGCGCACTTGAGGACGTCCTCATCCGGGCGTGCGCCCGCTGCGGGGTGACCGCCACCCGCCGTGACGGTCTAACCGGTGTATGGGTCGAATCCCGCAAGATCGCATCCATCGGCGTGGGCGTGCGCAAGTGGATCAGTATGCACGGTTTCGCGCTCAATATCACCCCCGCCAGCCTGCCACCGTTCCTCGCCATCACCCCCTGCGGACTCGATGGCGTTACCATGACGAGCCTCAGCGCCGAGGCCGGACGCGAAATCACCATGGCCGAGACCGCTACTGCCCTCACCGAGGAATTGCGCTCATTATCACCAGCCAACCCGGCCTGATCGCCGCTAGCCACATAATACTCAATTTGGTGATTGACCCCCCCCCACCGTAGTTTGAGTAGTGGAGTCATTGGTAAACACATCACCCAATATCGATTCATGAAGCTACCCATCCAATCCCTCAGCACTCGGCTGAGACAGCGTGCCTTTCTCGCCTCGGTGTTTCTTCCGCTGATGACGGCAGACCCACTGGCCGCCTGGCAACTCCAGCAGGCACCCCTGATGACGCCATGGGCGCAACTGGTGGTCCCAGCGGCACCTTTGCCCGAGTATCCCCGGCCCCAGATGACCCGTAGCAATTGGTTGAACCTAAATGGAATCTGGCAATTCAAGGCGGGCAATGTGAGCGACTCTGTTCCTACCAACCAAACCCTACCCGGTGAAATCTTGGTGCCCTTTCCGATGGAGTCGGTCATTTCCGGGGTTGCCGCGCAGTATCCCCGGTCATGGTATCGGCGGCAGTTTGTCGTGCCACCGGCATGGAGCGGCCAGAACATCTTGCTGCATTTGGAGGCGGTGGACTGGGAGTCGGAGGTGTTCATCGATGGCGTGAGCGTCGGCATCCATCGCGGCGGCTATGATAACATGACTTACGATATCACCGCCAAGGTGGTTGCGGCGGGGACTCATGAACTGATCGTCCGGGTTTACGACCCCACCGACTTGGCCGGCTATCCGCGTGGCAAACAGACGCTCGATAAGGCGCTGAACGATGTGGTTTACACCTCCTGCACCGGCATCTGGCAGACCGTTTGGTTAGAACCGGTGCCACTCACGAGTGTGGCAAATTTGAAGCTCGTGCCGGATATCGACAACAATCGACTCAACGTCACCGTGACGCTGGCCGGGCCGACGGCAGGAGTGACGGTGACCGCCGTGGCGAAGGATGGAGCCACCGTCGTGGGCACCGTCACCGGT
>JAYSPI010000280.1:0-2269 GCA_043722215.1 Prosthecobacter sp. | reverse complement strand
CGCGACCACGCGCCCAAGTCGGCCACCGCCTCGAAGGCGCAATTTACGATTGGTGCGCTCTATCAGAAAGAGCACAAGTCGAAGGAGGCGATTGACGCGTACCGGCAGTTAGTGCGTGACCAGCCGACCAGTCCGGATGCGCCGGAGGCGTTGTTTCGAGTGGGTCAGATCATGATCGAGGACGCGGCGCGCGGTAACCAAAACCAGGCAAATGTCGATCTAGCGCGTGAAACATTCAATGACTATCTGATTCAGTATCCTGGACATAGCCGCAATGCGGAGGCCCGCAAGCTTATCGCGGGTCTCGACCATGGGGACCTGCAACGGTCGCTGGCCATTGCGGATTTCTATCTTAAAACCGGCAAGCCGGAGTCAGCCAAAGTTTACTATCGGGATATCGTTCGGCATGCGAGTTCGGGGCCACAATCTGAGGCGGCAAAGAAGCATCTCAAGCAACTCGGTGAATGATTACATCCATGAAAAAACTCGCCTGCTTGGCTCCGTTGATGGGATTGGTGTCGTGTGCGGGCTATCACCTTGGAGTGGCGAAGCCGGTGGTGATGGCTCCGGTCCATACGATTGCGGTGGTCATGTTTTCAAATTCCACATTGCACCCGCGCGCTGAAGCGCTGGCGACCTCGGCTGTGATCAATGCGATTGTGCTTGATGGCACCTATCGGATTGTCGCCGCGGACCAGGCGGATGCCCTGCTCGAAGGATCGCTCGCGTCGATCAAATACACGTCCTTCCGCAGTACTCGGATTGATACGTTGCACCCGGAGGAACTGAACAATCTCGTGACGCTCCAGTGGAAGCTGCGCGACGCAAAAAACCCGACGCGCATCATCACCTCGGGTAGCTCGGCGGGTTCCAGTCAGTTGTACGTCGCGGCCAACCTGCAGACAGCCCGCAACAACGCGTTGCCGGATGCTTTGGAACGGGCCGCCAATGGCCTCGCATCGTGCCTAGCCAATGGCTATTGAAAAGCGAGAGCGCCTAATACGGGGGTGGGGCGGTGGTTTGGCTCAAACTCCACCCGAGTTGGGTGAGTTCGGTGCGGGCGCGAGGGCTGGCGTCGCCAGTGAGAAGCAGCACCGGGTGGTGGTTGAGTAGGTCATCGCGGTGGGCGAACTCCGCGACTTCAGGCGTCCAGCACAGGAAGTCCAGCGGCGCAGGGATATACAAGGAGCCCGTGGCATCGGTAGCCGCTGGGAGTCGCCCGAGGATCTGGATTGTGGTCAAGGCTGCAGGCGTGGGTTGGGACTGTTGGTGCTGAACGAGCAGGACGAGTGCTTGGTCGAGGAAGGCGCCCTGGCGGCGTTCTTCGCAATCGGCGGCGGCGGCAACCAGGGAGGATCGGCCTTGAATCGGGCCGAGTGCTTGGAGCGAACGGAGGATCGAGCACCGCTGGGTGAGAGAGAGCGCGGGGTTGGCCGCGAAGCGAGTGGTCAAATCATCTGCGATGCCCATGGTTTTGAGTGATTGCTGGTGGCGCAGGGTGAGTTCCGCCGGGGTGAGGGCGTAGATTTCCTCGGGAAGGCCAACCATCTTGGTAGCCGTCAGAGCCATGGACGCCCCGCCGGACGCAACTGCCGCTCCGATCCGCAACGGCAGACTGCCTGCAAAAAATACCCAGGACACGTTTTCAATCTCCTTCTGAAGCCTCGCATTGTCTGAGTACGGGTCCACGCCGAGTTGTTTGGCGCATGCGAGTTTTTCGCTCTCGAAGCCGATCACGCCTTTGGCCGCGCGGCTGGCATCGGTCGCCACGCCCGTGTCATCTCCGCTGTCGATACG
Organism: Prosthecobacter sp.; assembly: GCA_043722215.1. GTDB lineage: Bacteria > Verrucomicrobiota > Verrucomicrobiia > Verrucomicrobiales > Akkermansiaceae > Luteolibacter. Next base: position 472 of record JAYSPI010000280.1, on the reverse strand, counting down.
GGTCTTGACGCTGGTGGCAGCACCTCCGACCGCCTTGCCCACTTTGCTGAAAAAGTGGCCGACCGTTTTGGGTGCGGCGGTGAGGGAGCCGACTGGGTTTTTAGCGATATTTTTCACGGCGTCGATCGGCTGATTGATCGAGCGTTTGACGCCTTCGGCGAACAGGTCGCTCTTGCTCACGGCGACGAGTTGTTGGATGGCGCCCATTTCTTTGATCCGGGTCTTGGCCTGGGCGAGGCCGATGCACTCGAACTCGCCAAAATCCGAGTCGATCGAGAAGTGAGCCATGTACCCATCGGTGGGAACCTGCTCCCGGACGCGGTAGGTCGGGCCGACGGCGTCGGTCCCGAGTCGCTGGGCTGCGGATAGTACGGCAGGTTCCTCGAAGGAGGTCACCGCAAGCGGTGTGGCCGCTGTGTTGGGCGGGGTGATGTCGGCGGAGGCGCTGGCCGCCAACGCCGGTAATAGGAGC
>JAYSPI010000279.1:0-10305 GCA_043722215.1 Prosthecobacter sp. | reverse complement strand
TCGCCCTGCCCAGTCACTAGGTTATGGGTGAGGTAGCGGTGCAAAATCATCGATGGCACCACCGAGGTGATGACCGGCGCGTCCACCCGCCGGTCACTCGGCGCAATCACTACGGGCAGGCCGGTCGCGCTGAAGCTGATTTCCCACGACGGCGCCCCATCCAGCGAGCTGCGGCAGATCCACGGGTAGCGGGTCACGAAATCCGCAGTCGCGCGTGCGGGCACCGTGACCTTGAAATAGACCGGCGTGGCGGTGACGAACTCACTGAAGCGGAGCTCGGGATTCGCCTGGTGCTCGGTGAAAAAGCGCGCCACATCGCAGCCGGTCAGGTTCATGCCATTGAAGTTGCCGTGGTAGTTGGTCGCTCCGCCGTCCGACGAGTGCCAGGCCTCGTAATGGCGGCTCATCAGCAGCGTGAGTTCCAGATGAACGTGTGCCCGGGCGCGGTCGATCCCCACACCAGTGAACCCCATCCGCCCGAGCTCCGCACCCGCGCTCACGACATCTCCAGGGTTGCAAGTAATTTCTGCTAGATGCGCGTAGAGCGAATAGACGGCCGAGTTTTCCCACGTGTGCTCGACGACCACATATTTCCCATAGTTGCTACGACCCGCCAAGGGACTGGTGTGAACGACCCGCCCATCCGCAATACTCGATACCCGATCCAGCGGATTGCCCGCCGGATCACGCTGGAGCGGCGCTATATCGATCCCCTCATGAAACTTCGTGAGCACCACCTGGTCACCGAGCCGGATCGGGTTGCGAACGCAGCCGAACGACCCACCCTCCCAGGCATGCGTCCGCTGACCTTCAAAATCGCGGTCCACATACATGTAGAACTGCTCCGGCTCGCCGGTCAATAGGTGGTGGTTGCCCGTCGGCAAACGGAGGTCGATCGCGCCCTGCAAACCACCGGTCATCAGCCAGCCAAAAACAAGATAACGTAGCATGGGAACAGATCGGCTATTTCTTCGGTTTCTTTTTTTCCTTCTTTTTTCCTTCCTGTCCGATGCGTGGCAGAGAGTCGTCAAACACCTTGATATCGGCCAGGGTGACATCTTTCCAAACCACGACGATGCCGTCAGTGATGACTTGATCAATAAACACGCCATCCACCACGCGACCATTCATCTGAGCGATCATCCAGCGCCCTTGATTGACGTTGGTGACTGCAGCGAAGCGCTTGGCAGCCGTTTCGTTGAGCTTGAAGGCAATCCCATACCCCTCGCTCCCTTCGGCCGGAAACGGGTTGAACGAGAGCACGTCGTGGGTGGTGATCTCCGGCATGCGACGGAAAAACCGGACTTTCCCGCTAACCAACTGCGAAAAGATCATCTTCGGGTTGTCGGTCCCCTCAGTCTCCATGTGGAACGTCAGCGACGCCTTGATATCGGGTTTGCCCCCGGCCACCACGGCGGGTGTCATCAGGGCGGAAGCCACCATGATCAGGAGAGCAGCGAGGCGCGGTTGCATGGCCGCAGTGAACCACAGAATCCAGATTGCTAAAGCGAAAACGCTTGCCGACTGACGAGAAAATCAGTCTTCAAGGCGAGCGGTCGGCGGGGGGGCGGGTCACATTCTAAAATCGTCGCCGAGGTAGTGTTTGCGGGCGATGGGATCATTGACAAGCTCTTCGGATGCACCTTCCAGGATCACGCGGCCATCGTGAATGAGAAACGCACGGTCGGTGATGCTGAGGGTTTCGCGCACCGAGTGGTCCGTAATGAGGATCGCCAACCCATCGCGATCCCGCAACTCACGCACAATCCGCTGGATGTCCTCCACCGCAATCGGGTCAATCCCCGCGAACGGCTCGTCAAGCATGAGCATCGTGGGGTCCGAACACAGCGAACGAGCCATGGCGAGACGACGCTTTTCACCCCCAGAAAGCGTGATGGCCAGCGATTTGGATAGGCGAGTGATGCCAAAACGATCCAATAAATCGTTTGCGCGCTCGAGGCGTGCGGCACGATTGAGATGAGGCCGGGTTTCTAGGATGGCGAGCAAATTGTCCAACACCGATAGCTTGCGAAATACCGACTCCTCCTGCGGCAGATAACCAAGCCCCAGACGCGCCCGACGGTGCATCGGCAACTTCGAAATCTCCTGCCCACCAAAGAAAACGGCCCCCGCATCTGCCTGAATGAGTCCAGCAATCATGTAAAACGAGGTCGTTTTGCCCGCCCCATTCGGACCCAACAGCCCGACAATTTCGCCGGGCTGCACGGTAATGGAGACGCCATCGACAACCGCGCGCCCGCCATAGGTTTTACGCAGGCCCTTGGCGTAGAGCACTGCGGTTTCAGTGTGGTCGAGCGAGGAACCGGGATCGTGCATGGCGGGTGACGGTGGGGCAATAAGTTCAGCTTTCAATCGGATCGGTCGGTGAAAAATTATTTACGGTCGAGGCGGCCACTCATATCCCAATTGCCTTCGGTGACGAAGCTGCCGTTTTTAAGGACGCGGAGGCTCAGATTCGGCTCCTTGGCACGCATGAAGGTGCTCCCTTGCTTCACCCATGGGTACCCACCGCTGAGAATGATCTGCCCGGTCTGTGCGTGATACGTGAAAAACGCTCCGCTGGCCTCAATGGCTTCCTTCCCTGCGTCAGGTTGCTTTTGCACAATCTTGACTGCCCCCGTCGCGATGATGTGGTCCACCTCACCAAATTTCGCACCCAACCCCAATCCCGCCGACTTGGGAGTCGCTGCTTCAGCCGCCTTCGGACTCAAAAAGATTTTCAACTCATTGGCACCCGTCAACGAGAATTGAGGGTCTCTGACGCGGACGTTTTTGAAGTAAACAAAAACCCCCTCGTCCGCATCAAAATACATCCCACCGTCACATGATATCACCGTGTCATTCGGGCCTGGCTGAACGCCCAAGGGCGTCGCCGCCACCCCAGACGACTCGTCCGCTCCGGCCAAGCCCGCCTGTGCCACAAACTCCGTGGCAGCCGTGGTCGCCGCCTCCGCCGCGACCCGATCCTTATCCAACTCGGCTCTCACTTTCGTCACGGCCTGGCTCGCAACGGGTGCCTTGGAGGCGGCCTCCGCTTGTATCACCGCCAGTTCCGGGGGCGTCACGGCAGGGGGCGGAGTGGCCGCCAGGGGCAGCGTGAGCAGCGACATCCCGACGGTGGCGGCGGCGCTGATTGAGGAATGACTGGAGTTCATGGGAGTCGCGGTGTGAGGCTGGATCCAAGTGGTAGCGGGACCGGTCAGAAATCCCCGCCCCTGATTGTATGCGTAATAAAGTCCGTTGCCCCGAAAACTCAGACGATCACTGTGCATCGATACCGGGTCCGCCGTCGTCAGCGTTTCCTTGGATTGATCGCACAGCACGTGGACCAGGTCGAGGCGCCCGTTCGAACTGCCATCCAGTCCAAAAAAACCCAAGGTCACGGATTCACCGGAAAAAATATCCGCACTGATCAGCGTCATCACCCGCGCTTTGAGCACGTTAATGAGCCGATGCTCGCTGTCGTAACGCGGAAAGACCACCCCGTGGAGCTGACTGCCATCAGGCAATAGCGAAATCGCCGACAGCTTTTTTCGTGGCGCGAACGACACCTCCTCTGCGGCGTGCAGCGCGGGCGCAGCCAGTAAGAGAATGGAAATCAAGGAGCGCACGGCGGAATCTCTGGAGTTCGACTCGATCCGCTCAATGCGCGGCGTGATGAATGGCGATGAGCTTGACGAGTAGGTCTTCGATGAATTCCAGCGGAATTTGGTTCGGACCATCCGACAGCGCATTGGCCGGGTCTGAGTGAACCTCCATGAACAATCCATCCACGCCGGTGGCCACCGCCGCACGCGCCAACACGGGCGCCAGTTCGCCATCGCCGCCCGTGGTGCCGCCGAGGCCGCCCGGGCGTTGCACCGAGTGGGTGGCATCAAAGATGACCGGCAACCCTTCCTTGCGCATCCAGTAGAGCGCCCGCATGTCCGAAACCAAGTTGTTATACCCAAAAGTGGTGCCGCGCTCGGTGATTAGGAAATGCTCACAACCGAAAGCGCGCATTTTCTCGGCAATGTTGACCGTATCCCACGGCGCGAGGAATTGGCCTTTTTTCACGTTCACCGCCCGACCCGTTTTGGCCGCTGCTTCCAGCAGGTCGGTCTGCCGACACAAAAATGCGGGGATTTGCAGCAAGTCGATGTACTCGGCGGCGATCTCTGCCTGTTCGGCCGTGTGGATGTCCGTGGTGACCGGAATCTCAAGCTCTTTGGCAATTTCTGCAAGAATCCGGCACCCATCATGGATGCCTGGCCCACGAAACGACTGAAGCGCCGTCCGGTTGGCTTTGTCAAATGACGCTTTGAACAACCAATGAATGCCTGTGCGCTCCGCAATTTCCTTCAGGGCGCGGGCCATTTCCCATGCGAACTCCTCGGATTCCAAGGCACAGGGCCCCAGAATGAAAAAAGGTACCGGCCCACCGACCGGAACGTTGCCAATATTGAAGGGTTCAAAGGACATGTTTTAAAAATCACTGGTTTTGCAGCAGAAACCTCGCACGGCCGCATCCTACAATCGCCTGAAGCCAAGCATAAGCGAACGATTTGGCGGGCGGGCGAGATGTTTCTTTTCGGACGCTGAAAGATTTCCCCGGCCATTGGAAGCCAGCATTTCCAGATTTAGGAATTTCCCATCGTGATACGGGATCCATCGTGCCACCTTGGCGGCCAGAATTGACCCGCCGTGCCCGCCGACCTCTCTCCCACACCACCTCCAGGCATTGCCTTGTTTGACCTAGACGGCACCTTGCTCGCTTGGGACAGCCAGCTTTTATTTCGGCATTTCATCCTTCGCCACGAGCGTTGGCGCGGCTGGCTGCTGCTGTTATTTCTGGCAGCCGTGCCATTGGCCGGCCTGCTCGGCACCTCGCGCATGAAGTCAATCTTTCTCTGCTACCTATGGCGCATGCCCGCACCCCGGTTGGCGACCTATGCGCGCGATTTTGCGACCTCCCTGATGCCCATGATCTTCCCCGAGCTACGCGCCAAACTCGAGTCCCAGCGCGCAGCCGGACATTTCCTGATTCTCTCATCCGCCAGCCCGGAGTGCTACGTCGTGGAAATCGGTCGCCTCCTCGGGTTCGACCTCGCCCTTGGCACCGAGGTCGAGGTCGGGCCGCTGGTCCCCGCTGTGCAAAACCACAAGGGCGCAGCCAAAGTCACCCGCCTCCAGCAAATCCTACCCGCGACCTATTTCACCCACGGCCGCCTCCGCAACTGCCACGGCTACACCGACAGTTCCGCAGACCTTCCGATGTTGGCGCTTTGCTCGTCGGCCACCGTGGTCAACCCATCACCCGCCCTGACCCGCATCGCCACTCAGGCGGGTTGGCAAATCGTCCGCCCCGCCCGCCCGTGGAACTCCCGCGCGGGATTCGCGCTGCGCGTTCTCGCCCTGTTGTTGGGCCTCGGCCGCTAACCCACCTCACAACTCAACCTGAAAAAAATCCCTCATCACCTCCCGGTACACGTCACGCTTGAAGGGCGGCAACCAATCCAAATCAAACTCCTCCGGTAAAATCCAACGATACGCCCGAAACTCCGGCGGCTTTTGATGCACGTTGATCGGCGGCGCCCCCGCCTTGAGGTCACACAGGAAATACGTCTGCTCCTGACCATGACTGCCGTGCTTGCGCAACTTTTTCCCGCGTGCATTCTCCGGGTAAAGATACCGGTAGCCCTCGCCGCGTGTCACCACCTCGTAATCTTGGGGCATCAAGCCCACCTCCTCGCGCACCTCCCGAAATAACGCCTGCTCCAGCGTTTCACCCGGGTCCACCCCGCCTTGCGGAAACTGCCACGCCCCCGGAATCGTCACCCGCTCGCAAATCAGCAAACTCCCCGCTGGATTCACCACCAGCGCGGCCACGTTGGAGCGATAACGAACCATACCCAAAAAAATGCCCTGCCCACCGCAGCCTGACAACCCCTAACTTTTGCAAATCCTTACGCCTCGCTCTGGCCAAGTGCCCTGCTTCCTGCCATCGTTGCCCCATGTGCAAAACCCTCGTCTTCGCTGCCAGCCTCTGGCTCCTGGCTTCCCCGGCATCACTCCAAGCCCAGACCCCCGCCCCACCCGCCACCAACAAACCTAGCGATTCCCAAGAACCCAACCGCTTCTGGCAAGCCAGCATCAGCGACGGCCATTATATGGTCGCCATCGACCGCATCTCCGCCATCAGCCGCCACAAGTACCTCCTCGACGGCGCCATCATCGTCGATGAAGTCACCGTGGACGCCCTAGGCCAGGCACTCGTCCGCTTCTATTTCCTCTCCCCGCTCACCGATGCCACCACCGGCAATGCCGCAGGCAAGGTCGCCTCCCACCTCGCCGAGCGCGCCCGCGATCTCGTCGATAAATCCGCTAGCGACGCCGGCACCGACGTTCACAACATGGTCGTGAAAAAATTCCCGGAAACCACCCACGCCCACGAAATCGAATTCCGCATACTCTCGGTGGAGGCCCTCAACGGCCTCTATGCCAGCGTCCGCGCCGCCTGGGAAACCGGCCACGGTCGTAAATTCACCATCAAATAAATACCCGCCGGGGCAGGGGCGTTCAGTTTTCCGTCAATCTGCTAGATGCCCGAAGCGCTGGCTAACGGGATGAGGGATGGCGGTTGGGTAGGAGATTCTTCCCGGCGGACGCGTTTGTCTTTCTCTTCCCGCCCTCCACGCCCACCGGCGGCGGCGGCGGCGGCATCACCGGCGGAGACGGCGAGTGACGAGGTCGAGAGCATCGCGGGCTTCGGGCACATGGAGAAGGCGCGCGGAGAGGAAATAGACGGGAGCGGCCACCGCCACGGTGGCGAGCAGGGCCCCGGCGCGCAGCCACCACGGCAAGTGGCCTGGGTCGAGCAAGCCGCAATGGTCGGCGGCTAGGCAAACGGCGGCCATCGGGGTGGCGGCGAGGGTAAGTTTGGCGAGCAGGGTAAGAAGGTCGCGGGAGCCGAGATCGCCGACGAACCGGTGCATGGCGACAAAGAGGATGAGGAAATTCACGGAGGCGGTCAGGCTGGTGGTAAGGGCGAGTGAGGCATGCCCCCAGTGCATGACAAAGACGAAGAAGGCGTTGAATGCGAGGTTGAGGGCGAGGGCAAACAGGCTCACCGCCATCGGCAGCCAGCGTTTATCGATGGCGTAAAACGCGGGTTGCAGGACTTTGAGCCACGCATAGCACAATAACCCACAGCCATAGGCGCGCAGCGCCACGGCGGTTTGCAGGCGGTCGTGCGCAGTAAAGTGGCCGCGTTCATACAACACGCTCACGATCGGCTCGGCTAACAGGATCAAGCCAACCATGGATGGCAAGACGAGAAAGGCGACTAAGCGCAGTCCTTTGGCGAGCGTCGGCGTAAACTCGGGCGACACGCCGCCAATCGCGGCGCGCGCCAAAGCAGGCAGGGTGACGGTGGCGACGGCTACACCGAACACGCCGATTGGGAGTTGCATCAGGCGGAAGGCATAACTCAACCAGCTCACGGCACCCTCGCCCACGCCATAGGCGAACATCGAGTTGACCACCACGTTGATTTGCACCACCGAGGCCGCGATGACCGCGGGGCCCATCAGTTTGAGGATTTGCCTGACGCCGGGGTCGCGCCAGTGGAAATCTGCAGCAAACCTGAACCCGACTGCCCGCAGCGCCGGAAATTGGCAAACGAATTGGGCGAGGCCGCCGATGACGACGCCGATCGAAAAGCCAATCAAGCTTTGCGGCCCCCAGTGGGGGTCGATCCACCACCCGATGGCGGTGCCGCCGATCATCGAGCCCAGGTTGAAGAAGCAGGACGCGAGGGCGGGCATGCCGAAGATATTGCGGGCATTGAGCATGCCCATGACCAGGGCCGCCAGCGAGACTAACAGAATGAATGGCCACATCACGCGCACCATCGTCACGGTGAGCGCAAATTCCGCCGGGTTGAATGCGCGGGGGACGCCGCCGCCCCGAGCGAAGGAAGTTAGGATATCGACCATCGTCGGGGCGGCGAGCATCCCAACCAGCGTGACCAGGCTGATGAAAACCGCCGTCAGGGTCATCATTTTGTTAGCCAGCGCCCAGGCCGATGGTTCGCCCTGGGTTTTGAGTTGCTTCGAGAACGTGGTGACGAATGCCTGTGAGAGTGCCCCCTCGGCGAATAAATCGCGCAGCAGGTTCGGGACGCGGAATGCCAGATAGAAGCAATCCATCCACCTGCTCCCACCAAATAGACCGGCGAACATCATTTCACGCAGCAACCCGAGCACCCGGCTGGCCATCACGGCGGCGCTGACTTTCCAGGTGGCTTTGGCAGACATGAAATGTGGATCCGGGTGATTGAGCGAGTCGCTAGGCGCCTGCCTCATACCCGGATCACGGGCGCTTGGCTATCCCGGGATGATGAAAGTGACGAATCGTTCGTGCAGTAGCGCAAAACATGGTGCGGTGCGCGATCCAGAGTGGCGGGCGGGAGCGGAGTCGGGTATGACTCCGCGCGTGAACCCCGCCTTGGACACCCTGCTGCTCGCATTTGCGCCCGACGATGGCCTTGCCGTGCCCGCCCGCGCATTGTTTCTGGGCGCGCAACCGCACCCCGCACTGCGCGCGTGGCCCGATGTCACCGGCTGGCAACCACTCAAACCACTCGCCCAGGCGTGGGAATCTGCGGGCTTCGCACGCATCGACGAGCCTGCCGCGGGCACCTGGCCGGTGGTGCTGGTGCTCCCTGACAAATCGCGGGCGGCCACCCTGGAGTGGTTCGCACTGGCACGCGACCGCCTGGAACCGGGCGGCCGCCTCGTCGTTGCCATGCCCAACACCGCAGGGGCCAGCCGCTTCGAAAAAGAATTGGCCACCGCAACCGGCGGGGTGACCTCGCTCCAAAAGCACAAATGTCGGGTATTTCACGCGGTGGATGGCGGCGGCTGGGACGAGCGGGTGATCGATGGCTGGCGGGCGCTGGGTGGCCAGCGGGTGATTTCCGGCACGGATTTTGTGACGCAGGCCGGGGTTTTCAGCAGCGATCACATCGATCCGGGGTCCCAACTGCTCGCCGACCACCTCCCAGCCAACCTGCGCGGGGTTGTCGCCGACCTCGGTGCGGGATGGGGGTTTCTAGCCGACTCCGCGCTCCGCCGCTGCCCGAAAATCCAGCGACTTGAGCTGTTCGAGGCGGATGCGCGCGCGCTCGCCTGTGCCCGCCGCAACCTGAGCCACCACGCGCCCCGCACCATCAGCTACCACTGGCACGACGTCACCACCGGCTTGCCCGAATTGTATGACGCGATCGTCATGAATCCACCCTTCCACACCGGGCAAGCGACCGATGTGGGCCTCGGGCGGGCATTTCTGACCACCGCCGCCGCCTCGCTCCGGCGTGGCGGGCGCTTGTTCATGGTGGCCAACCGCCAACTCCCGTACGAAGCGGCCCTCGAAGCCAGCGGCTTTGTGTGGCGCAAAACCGCCGAAAATCCGACCTACAAAGTGATCCTTGCCGACAAGCGCTGATCGACCCACGACACCCAATGAAACTCGTCAAACTCCTCGCCAACCTCGGCTACGGCTCACGCAAAGACGTCCAACGCATGATCCGCGCCGGTGCCGTCACCGACGACACCGGGCGTGTCCTCAGCGCGGGCGATCTCCCACCCCACGACCGCATCCGGGTGCGTGGCGAACCGCTCGATCCGGCATTCCCCTTGGCCATCATGCTGCATAAGCCCGACGGCTACACGTGCAGCACCGAGGACCCCGGGGATACCATCTACGATCTTCTCCCGCCACGCTTTGCCTGCCGCAACCCCGGCCTCAACCCAGTCGGTCGCCTCGATAAGGACACCACCGGCCTGCTCCTCCTCACCGACGATGGCAAACTCCTCCACCGCATCATCCACCCCAAATCCAACTGCCTGAAAATCTATCACGCCACGCTGGATCGCCCACTCCTCGGTCATGAGGCGGCTCTCTTCGCCAGTGGCTCGCTGGTCCTCCAGGGCGACACCAAGCCGCTGCTGCCCGCCCCCCTCGAAGGGCTCGGCACCCACGACGCCCGCATCACCCTGCACGAAGGGCGCTACCACCAAGTCCGCCGCATGTTCGCCGCCGCTGGCAACCACGTCATCACCCTCCACCGCCTCTCGATCGGCGGCCTCTCCCTCCCCGCCGACCTGCCCGATGGCCACTGGCGCCCCCTCACACCCACCGATCTCACCAACGTTTTCCTCTGAAAATCTCCCCCCCCCTCGCCTGCGCCCGATCCGCCACCTCGCCCAGGCCAAAAACGCAAAAGAGGCGGGCTCGCGCCCG
>JAYSPI010000278.1:0-15516 GCA_043722215.1 Prosthecobacter sp. | reverse complement strand
CCGGCGGTTTCTACGAGGAGTTGGCCAGCGGCGATGTCCCACAGCGAGATTCTGGACTCGATGTAAGCGTCGAGTCGGCCGCAGGCGATGTAGGCCATTCCGAGCGCGGCTGAGCCCATCATGCGCATTTTACGAGCGCGGAGAGATGCCTTGTGGAAGCGTTCGATGCCGGTGTGTAGGGAGTCTTCGTCTTTGCCGCAGCCGACGAAGAGAATCGATTGTTCGAGGGTATCGCGCTGGCTGGCTTGGATTGGGCGGTTATTGAGCATCGCGGGGCCGCCTTTTTCGACGGTCCAGGTTTCGCCGACCATCGGGTCATGGATGACGCCCACGACGATTTCGGCGTCCACGCGCAGGGCGATTGAGACACAGAAATGTGGGATGCCGTAGAAGAAGTTGACGGTGCCATCGATGGGGTCGACGATCCACTGGCGGTTAGATTGTGGGTTACCTGCCAGGCCTTCTTCTCCGTAGAGGGCGTCGTCCGGGTGTTCACCGAGCAGGATTGAGGTGATGAGGTTTTGGGATTCCTTATCGAGAGCGAGCTTGATATCGTGGTGAGTGGCCTCATCGACGACGGCGACGGTGCCGAAATGTTGGCGGAGGAGTGAGCCAGCGGTTAGGGCGGCGTGGGTAGCGAGGGCGAGGTCGGTCATGGGGTGAGGCTGAGGTGGAGCTCGAGGATGGCATGGGCCAAGGAATGGGCGAGGGCATGTTTGGTGGCCAAGGGCAGCGAGCGGGTATGATCTGGATAGACGAGGATTACCTGATTGTGATCGGCATCAAAGCCGATGCCGGGTTGTGAGACATCGTTGGCGATGACGAGGTTGCAGCCCTTGCGGGTGAGTTTAGCGCGGGCATTGGCCTCGAGGTGGTCGGTTTCAGCGGCGAAGCCCACGAGTGTGCCGGTGAACCCGAGTGGTGAGCGAGCGGAGCCGAGGATGTCGGGAGTGCTGACGAGATCGAGGGTGAGAGCAGCCGTGGATTTTTTGATTTTCAGCGGTGCGACATGAGCGGGGGTGTAATCGGCAACGGCGGCGGCGAACACGGCCACTTGCATGCGTCCGAGGTGGTGGGCGACCGCCGCGTGCATTTCCGCGGCGGTTTCGACAGGCAGGAAATCGACATGATCTGGGACGTCGAGTGCGGTGGGTCCGGAAATCAGGAGCACCGAATGGCCCGCATGAGCGAGTGCAGCGGCGAGTTCGTAGCCCATTTTGCCCGACGAGCGGTTGGTGATATAGCGGACGGGATCAATGGGCTCGCGTGTCGGGCCAGCGGTGACGAGGATATTCACGGCGGCGGTTGGGCTCTGACTGGAACCATGAGCGGCATCAGGGTGTGCTTATTTCGGGGCTTTGGGCGATTTTGCCGGTTTGGTGGCATCCGGTTTGGCGGCGTCCTTTTTGGAGGGTTTGCCGGACTTGATTTCGGCGAGTTCCTTGAGCGCTTCGGCGCGTTGTGATTCGTCGAGTTTGAGAGAGATTTCTTTGGCGAGAGCGTCGGCCTCTTTTTCGCCACGCTCAGCGGCGAGGGTTGCGAGTGCCCATGCTTTGATCGGGTCGGGCTTGGTGCCGATGCCGTCGTTGAGCAGGCGGGCGAGCGCCAAGGTTGCTGGGCCGTGCCCTTGGTTAGCGGCCAGGGCATAGAGTTGGGCGGCGTTTTCGAGGTTTTTGGACAAGCCGCCGATGCCTCGGGCGTAGAGGGTTGCGAGGTTATATTGAGCTTGGGCGTTGCCGCCTTGTGCGGCGCGGGTCAGCCATGCGACGCCTGCAGAAGTATCGGCGGTGCCAATTTTACCGGAGAGATAGAATAGTCCCAGCTCGTTTTGGGCTTCGGGGAGGTTGCCATTGGCGGCGGCCAGTAGGTGGCGGTAGCCGGGGAGGAGGTTTGCTGGCTCGGGTTTTTCGCCGGCCAGGAGAGTGGCGGCGACGCGGAAATTGGCGGTCGGGCTACCGGCTTCAGCGGCTTGACGTAGAAGTGATTGGCCGCGTTCGGTGTCTTTTTCGACCTCATTGCCGTTGAGGTAGAAATCGGCGGCGCGCAACACGCAGTCGATTTGGCCAGCATCCTTGCCGCGTTCATACTCGGCCAGTGCGGCTTTCGGGTTCTTTTTGACATTTTCCTCGTAGTCGCCGAGGGCGAGGAAGGCGGAATATTCCTTAGCAGCGATGGCTTTTTTGAGCCACTCGCGGCCTTTTTTCTCGTCGCGGATTTTTTCATCGCCGCTGAGGAGGCGGGAGCCCACGGCGGCCATGGCACCGGCGTTGCCAAAGCCGGCGGCTTTCGCGTAGTTGGCGAGTGCTTCTTTGGGGTCCTTCAATTCCGCAAATCCGAATTGTCCTTCATAAAATTGGGCCATCAGTAGGACTGCTTGGACGTCGCCAGCATCGGCGGCGTGTTTCCACCAGAAGATTGCTTTATCGGGATCGGCGGACGGAGTGAGCAGGCCGCGCAAGTAGGCGCCGCCGAGCATGCGAGCGGGGACGGTGGGATCATCTTTGGCGGCGGCTTCCAGGGAGGCGCGTGCTTGGTCACGTTCCTCTTCTTTGTCGGACGCCAGCAGGATAGTGGCTAGGCGATAGACCGCATCCTTGTGTTTGGCGGCGGCGGCCTTGCGATAGGATTCGAGAGCCTTATCCTTGGATGCAGGTACGCCTTGGCCGGACTCATAGGCCACACCCATCAGATAGAGAGCCTCGGCATTTCCCTGTTCAGCCAGAGGTTTTGCGAGTTCGACGGCCTTGGCATGGCGGCCGGCTTGAAATGCCTGGAGTGCGGCTTTGGCGGGGCCGTTGGACTCGGCGGGAAGGTCGGCGGAATTATCAGTGGGCAGAGAAACCGCCGCCTGAAGGGAGATGGTGAGCGCAGACAACAAGATGCAGCTGGCTATGAAACGTGGTCGCATGCGACTACCTAGCAGCGTGGGCATGGTAAAGGCAAGTGGGTTTTTCCCTGTGCTAGCTGACTGTTAGTCATTGCGTAGTTCGTCGATACAGGCGCCGAGCAAAATGGGATCGAGGTGGTGGACATTGGTGCCATGGCCGATGTCTTGTAACATTAACACGGTTAACTCACCGCCGAGATGCTCGCGAAATTCATCTATTCCGTCGAGGACCCGCCGCCGTCCGGTGGGGGTGAGCCAATCCAGGGCTGGGTGATAGACTGGCAAGAGCAGGCCGGTAAGCACACGGAACACGCGTTCTGCCACTGCCGGTGGGGCCAGCCCGGCCCGCGCAGAATACAGGGTGTCTAACGCCAATCCGATCGCCACGGCTGGCGCGTGAGACAAGCGATAGGCGGTGAGCGACTCAAGTTTGTGGGCGGCCCAGTGCCCAAAATCGAGTGGTCGGCTTGATCCCGATTCAAACGGATCCCCGCCGGTTGCGATGTGCTGGACGTGTAGTAGAGCGGATTTTTCCACGCAGTTTTCGAGCGCGGCGGGTGACAGGGCCGCGAGGTCGGCAAGATTCGCTTCAATCCAGGCGAAAAACGCGCCATCTTTGACGAGCGCGACTTTCACGGCTTCGATCAAGCCGGCCCGGCAGACCGCGTCATCTTGACTGTGCAGAAAGCGAAAATCATTGATCACCGCGAATGGGACCGCAAACGCGCCAATCCAGTTTTTTTTACCATAGGCGTTGATGGCGCATTTCACGCCGACGCCGCTGTCGTCCTGAGCCAACGTGGTGGTGGGGAACCTGACTAGGCGCACTCCCCGATGGGCGGTGGCAGCGGCATAGCCGACCGCATCGAGAAATGCGCCGCCTCCGATGGCCAGGGCATACGAATGACGGTCGAGGTGGGCCGCGTCGATCAGGTCCCAGACGTGACGCACGGCCGCATCGTCGGTTTTGATCGGTTCTCCGCCCGGTAAAACGTGGACGCCGCAGCAGTCGATGGCGAGTGGGGCGAAGTAGGCATCAATTTCGCTGGCCAAGTTTGGCCAAGCGCTGGCCACAGCGGCTTCGATCAGGACCAAGGCTAGCCGCCCGGTTCCTTCGATCAAGATTCCAGCGAGTTCGTCGTTATCTGGTGAGAAAGCATTCCGGGTGAAGATCACACGGTGCTTGAAGGTGAGAGGAATTTGGAAATCGTGGCGGGACATCAGCGCGCGCGAGGCGTACCCTCATTACGCCAGTCTGACAATGTTTCTTAGAATCAAATCACCCATGGTCACCCCGACGATCCTATTTGAAACCCGCTGGCTGAGCGTGCAACGCATCGGCCACTGGGACTTTGTGCGCCGCCCGCAAGCGGATTGCTGCGTCGGTATCCTCGCCATCACCCCGCAGCTGGAAATCCTCCTCGTTGAACAATTTCGCATCCCGATCCAGCGCCGAGTCATCGAAATTCCTGCGGGAATCGTGGGCGATGAGCCGGAGCACCACGGCGAATCACTGGCGACTGCGGCGGCACGCGAGTTGTTAGAGGAAACCGGCTACCGCGCTGGCTCAATGGAGCTATTGATTGCCTCACCCACTTCGGCTGGTCTCACCGCCGAGTTCAGCCATTTGTTTTTGGCCAAGGATCTCACCCATGAGCACCCCGGCGGCGGAGTGGGTGGCGAGGATCTCATCGTCCACCACGTGCCACTGAGCGCATTGCGGGCGTGGCTGCGCGACCAACAACTCGCTGGCAAGGTGATCGATTTTAAAATTCACGCCAGTTTATGGCTGGCCGGACGGTGAGGTGGTGGCGGCGCGGGAGGCGCGATGCGCCACGTGCATTCCGGTCGTGACTCCGCCGGTGATGGCTTGCATGCTGGGTGGGTGCCCGAGTCACTCCAGCATCGTTTTGGCGGCATCGCACGGCTATACGGCCAGGCGGCGTTGGATCGATTTTTTAGGTCGCGGGTGGCGGTCATCGGTGTGGGGGGAGTCGGGTCGTGGGCAGTGGAGTCGCTAGCGCGCTCAGGTGTGGGTCACCTCACGCTCGTGGATTTGGATGAAATCTGTGTGACCAACGTGAACCGGCAACTCCACGCGATGGATGGCCAGATTGGTCGCCAGAAAACCGAGGCGATGGCTGAGCGGGTGACGGCGATTCATCCGTGCTGTGACGTCCACATTGTGCCCAAGTTTTTCAACGAGAAGTCAGCGGCGGGAATTCTCGATGTCGGTTACGATGCGGTGATAGACGCGATTGATTACGCGCGCCACAAAGCGCTGTTAGCCGCGGAGTGCCACCGGCGCGGGATTTACGCGGTGACCTGTGGGGGGGCCGGCGGGCGGCGTGATCCGACGCGCATCCGCGTGACCGATTTGGCATACAGCGGGATGGACCCGTTGCTTCTGCAACTGCGTCGCGGTCTGCGCAACGACTTTGGTTTTCCAAAAAACACTCGTGGCCAGGAGCCGTTGTTGTTCGGGATTGAGGCCGTTTATTCCGATGAAGCGCCGTACTATGCCCACTGCGATGGTACGGTTTCCAAGGATAAGCCGGAGGAAATTGCCCTGCGTCTGAATTGTGCTTCAGGGTTTGGCACCGCCACCCACCTCATCGCCAGCTTCGGTCTGATTGCCGCCGGTCGTGTCTTGAATCATCTCGCGAGCAATGCGTGAAAAAAGCGGCCGTTAAGCCGCTTATCAACTAGGTTTAAGAGTGCGCGCAGGTGCGCGGCGGTCGGCCTTAGAGGCCTTTCTTCGACAGGCGGGTGCCGACGGTAGCGCCTTGGCGGGCCTTGAACTTGGGATTGGATTTACAGATGACGTAAACCGTTCCTTTGCGTTTCACAACTTGGCAATCGGCGTGACGGCGCTTGGCGGAGGCGAGGGAAGAAAGAACTTTCATGGCGTAAAATGGTTGGTACTGATCCGATTAAACGTGTCAACCGGGCGCGAAAACTAGCGACGCAGCTCGGGTTGTAAAGCCATTTTTAGCACTCAAGCAAAGATTTCCGCGAGGTGGTGGCGATAGGCCAGGGTGATTTTTCTATTTCATCATTCGTGTCATTCTGGTTGCTTTACCGAGTGACGTTCGCCAGCAAAATCACGATTACAAGGATTCTGATGGTTCCGGTGTTCGCGGCATTCGCGCTCGCCTACGGCCACACCGTTCAAGCCGGGCGGCCCGACGAGCCGCTGCGCTGGTGGGCGCTGGTCGTTTACCTCATCGCGGCCGCCAGTGACGGTCTCGACGGCTGGATTGCCCGTCGCTTCAACCAGCGCTCGGCGTTTGGTGCGTACATCGATCCGATTGCCGACAAGGCGCTGTTGCTCACCGGAGTGATTACGCTCACGCTCGTCGATTGGGGGGTGGACGGTTGGCGACTGCCCGCGTGGTTTGCAATCATCGTCGTCGCGCGCGATGCCATCATCCTGGGTGGTATCAACGTGCTTTATTTCAACCACTGCCGCGTGCCGATTGCCCCGCACTGGTCGGGTAAAATCTGCACGGTCACCCAGATGTTCGCGCTGGGCTGGGTGATGCTCAAAGTGGTGTTGATCGCACCGACCTGGCCCTGCCTGGTTGCGGCAACGTTTACCGGTTGGTCGGCAGTCGCATACATCCGCCAAGGGCTGCGCATCTTGCGTCAACCGCCCCCCGATGGCACGGGTCGGTGCTGAGCGTGGCCGCGGCGCGCATTCGCGCCTCGACCTTTGTGTCTGGTCTGGTATCAAGCGCTTGCCATGGCTGAAGAACCGACTCAACCCGCGTCTCATGTCCCCCCCCCACCGGATTTGCCCCAGGCGTCACCGCCCCCCGCACCGTCGATTGCGCCGCCCATTGTGGGGGTGGGCAGCGCAGCGGGCGTGCCGCCATTGAGCGGCGTGCGAATCACGACGGGCGCAGATGATGTCGACGCGGTGGCGAGCAATCTAGCGCCGATCAACACCCGGTTCATTGCGGCGTTGATCGACCTCGTGGTGGCGCTCGGCGTGCAAATCTCGGCGCGGTGGATATTGCCGGAGTTTGCTGCGCGCGCGGCCTGGTTATTAGCGGTTGGCTACTTGGTGACGCGCGATTCGCTAGCGTTTTTGGGCGGCCAGAGCGTGGGGAAAAAGGCGATGAAACTGCGTGCCGTGACGCTCGGTGACCAGTCGCTGACAGGCAATTGGCAGGCGGCGCTCATTCGCAACGGTGTGTTGATCATTCCGATGTTTGCCTTCATCGAGTTGTTCCTTCTGCTCACCCGCGAAAATCACTCCGGTCGCGGGCTGCGCCTCGGCGACGAATGGGCGAAAACCCGCGTGATCGTCGCCCCCGATCCGCCCACCGCATAGGGCCGCCCGCCGCTTCACGTCCAAGCACCCGACAGCGCATGCTGGCTACCGAATCGCTCGACACTCAGCAGGTGGTGGAACTGGCAGAAGGGGTGGAAATTCGCCTGCGCGTCGTTGGACCGCTGCCGCGAGTTGGGGCGTATCTCATCGATGGGGTGGTGCGCGGGATGCTTTTCCTGTCGGGTAGCTTGCTGCTGGCGGTGGCGGGTTGGGCGGTTCATGAAAAAATTGCCCACGGGTTGATGCTGATTGCCTGGTTTCTGACGGATTGGCTGTATCCTGTGATATTTGAAGCGGGCAAGCACGGCGCAACTCCGGGCAAACGAATCGTCGGCTTGCGCGTCGTGCAAGCGACCGGCGCTCCGATCACCTTGGGTCAGGCAGTGGTGAGGAATTTCCTGCGTTTCATCGATGGCATGCCACTGTTCACCTACGCTTTTGGGGTGACCAGTTGCCTAGCGACCCGGCGGTTCCAACGGCTAGGCGACCTCGCTGCGGGTACGGTGGTCATCTACGCTGACCGGTTCCCGCCGCTGCCGGCGGTGACCGCCGCGTCGCAACTTGCGCCGATGCCGGTGCCCGTCGCGCTGAGCGCCGATGAGGAGCGGGCGTTGGTGAGGTTTCGCGAGCGGTGCGAATTGTGGTCGCCGGCCCGCCAGGTGGAAATCGCCGATCAAGCGTCGGTCATCACCGGCCAAACCGGCCCCGGTGGGGTCCGCCGCTTGCTGGCGATGGCACACTGGGTGCAGGATAAGCGTGGGTAAGCGACCCTTGGTCCGCGTTTTCTGCGGCCCAGGCGCGGGCAATCGACAAATTGCCTAGTCAATGGCAGAAATTGCACTTGATTAGGCATATGATCATTCGTCGCTGCCGCG
The DNA here is from genome assembly GCA_043722215.1 of Prosthecobacter sp. Taxonomy (GTDB): domain Bacteria; phylum Verrucomicrobiota; class Verrucomicrobiia; order Verrucomicrobiales; family Akkermansiaceae; genus Luteolibacter. The sequence goes on along the minus strand of JAYSPI010000278.1, from coordinate 7,415 downwards.
CCCTGCTGGCCGTGTCCCTCTGCTACTTGGCGCAGGCACGAGCGAGCGAGCCGCCGGATTCCCCGCAGATCTTGGATGACCGGCGGGTGGTTTTCCGCATCAAAGCGGCAGAAGCCGAAGCCGTGCAACTGAAGGGAATTCACCGCACGCTCACCGAGATGAAGCGCGGACGGTGGGGGATCTGGTCGGTGACCGTCGGTCCGATGGATCCGGGTATCTACGAGTATAGCTTCATGGTCGATGGAGAACAAATGATTGACCCATCCAACCCAGTGGTCAAACCCGAGCTGAACCCCGACATCAGTTTGCTGGAAATCACGACCCATACGCCCTTGTTTTACCAGTGGCGGGATGTCCCGCACGGAACCGTCCACTTGCACAGCTATTATTCCAAATCGCTCAAGCGACTCCGCCGACTGCGCGTTTACACCCCGCCCGGCTATGAGCAGGACAATGCCCACCGTTATCCGTCGCTCTATCTCTGCCACGGCACGGGCGATACCGAGGCCACTTGGACCGAGTTCGGGCGCGCTCATCTGATTCTCGACAACCTGCTAGCCGATGGAAAAGCGGCTCCGATGATCATTGTAATGCCCGACGGCCACGCCGACCTGCAAGAGGAGGAAGGCGATCACAAGGCCAATTTCCTCAAGTTCGAGGCAGATTTACTAGGCTCCGTGCTGCCGCTAGTGGATGGGTGTTATCGCAGCCAGCCTACTGCGCAGGGCCGCGCGATTAACGGCCTCTCGATGGGCGGTATGCAAGCGCTAGAAATTGGCATCAACCATCCTGAGGTCTTCGCGTATATCGGCGGGATGAGCGCCTATGTTCCCACCCCCGATGACCTCCTCCAGAAAGGCTTCCACAACCCGAGCCTCAACGACGAAATCAAGCTGCTGTGGGTGGAAATCGGTAAAGACGACTTCCTCCTGAAAGAGGCGGAGAAGTTTCACGCTCAACTCATCCATCACGGCATCCATTCGCAATGGAAGGTCACGAGTGGCGGCCACGAATGGCCGGTGTGGCGCGAGTATCTGCGCGACTTCGCGCCGTTGATTTTCCACCACGACAGCCCGCTCAAGCCAGCCGCCCAGCGGCGATAGCCGCGCGCTCCTGCCCAGCGTGCCAACGCTGGGGAGCACGCGATGCGATGGAAACGAGAAACGTCATACAGAAGCATCCATGGAATTCCTGGGTGGCCCAGAGTGGTGGTGGCGCACGGAATCTCCCTGTTGCGGACGCGGAAGTGCTGCTGCACATTGCCGGGGATGTCACACTTCGCTGGTTTCCATCCAAACCTTGGTAAACGGCTGTGGCTGGTCTTGCTGATGCTCGTGGGTGGAGTGGGTGTGCTCTATCGCCTGCCTAGCGAGTCCGGCAAATCATCGCTGGCTGGGGTGACGAGTCTCCCTGTACCTGCCGCCTCGAGGATGGCGGCGCCACCGCTTGCGCCACCACCCGATGATCAGGCGGGTGTGAATGCCGGATTCCACCAATGGATCGATGGTTTCACCAAGGTGCCTCGCACAGGCGAGCGGTCAGCGATGGTGGCCAAAGGCTTGGCGCTCGGGCGAGCACGGCGCGCGCGCATGGAGCGCATGATCCGTGAAGCCCCCGCCCAAGCGATCGCAGAGGCGATCAGTTTTAGCGAGTGGGATGCCTTGCCGCCGGAGATTCGAGCGGTGGTGGAGCAACCGTTCAGCGTGACTGCGGATTATCATGTGTATCCGGTCTGTGCGGCGGATGGGCAGCCGTTGCCTCTCAAAACCCCGGATCACATCGCCGACTTCGAGATGGCCGAAGGCCGCAGTCTCGAGGCGTTTACTTATGGCAAAACCAACGAACTCATGAGCAAGCGCTCGCTCACGATGCAGGGGATCACTTTGGGCAAGCAGGCGGCGATCCGCGACGGGGTGAGCCAAGCCCTCAGCGGACAGGATTTGGTGGTGGCGCGTGCGTTGTTTCCCGGTGGGCAGCTCGACGAGACGAAGAGTTATGTCACTGGCGCGTCCGTGGGGGTCAATGCGGTGGTGGCGGCGATTGGCGGAAAACTCTATGTCTTCAGTGATGCCGGGGAGTTATCACAATATGACGCGCAGATCTCACAGCTTAACACAAAACCCGGGCCGATCGCGGCGACGTCATTCGTCGCACTACCAGATGCCGCAGACCCTAGCGGCGCGATCGATTGGAGCGGTGTGGTGATGCTCGCCAGCGCCCAGGCGTCCGCCTGGACCGAGAGCAAGAAAAAGTTGTTGATGATACGAGCGAATTTTCCAGACAAGCTGGCGGAGCCGGTGACGCAGGCGGCGGCGGCGAGCGAAATCAATGGTGCGTCGAGCGCGATGATTTTGGCCATGTCCTACGGTAAAACCTGGGTTGAAGGCACGGTGAGTGCGAATCTCTACACGCTGCCGCAAGCATCGACATATTACTATAACTCGGGGGTTGGTCTGAATAGTGAACTCTTGCGCGATGCGCGCAACACGTTTCGCAATAACAAAATCGGCGGCGATGCCACCGTCAATATCGGACCGATAAGTGCGAACACAACTGGCGATGGCGGAGGACTCGGTGATTATGATATTGTCGCCGTGTTCTTTACAAGTATCGGTATGTCGAGTGGTGGGGTGACCTATGCCGGTCTTGCGGGCGGTGGCAACCTGTGGGTGCAAAATGCCAACTACACCAGCCTCTACACCCACGAATGGGGGCATAACTACGGGTTGAATCACGCAAGTTCGTGGGGCACTACCGATGGTTCGGTCGTCGGCGCGGGGACCTCCACCGAGTATGGCGATATCTATGATGTGATGGGCTCCGGGCCCGCACCGCAAGGGCACTATCATCCGCAGGGGAAGGTGAAGCTTAACTGGCTCACCGCATCCCAGTGGTCCGACGCGACTGCGGCCGGGTCTAATATCTATCGGGTTTTCCGCGAAGATGATGCGACCACCACTGGTGACCCGCGCGGTGTCCGGGTGACCAAGGTCGCCACCCCGGGCAGCGAGGAGTATTATTGGATCGGCTACAAGCCGGCATTCTCTACCAACCCACACCTCGCACGCGGAGTGTATCTCACGTGGCAGCAGGCAGGCCAATCGAGATGTTGGTTGATCGATACCACGCCCGGGAGTGCCGATGGGAAGACCGACGCGGCCGTGGACCTTGGGCGTACCTATATCGACACTGCCGCGGGCGTGTTTATTACTCCACTCGCCAGCGGCGGAGTGGGTGCGAATTCATATCTCGACGTGCAGGTGAACGTCGGTTCCTATCCGACGAACCACGCGCCCACGGCCAACGCCATCACGGGCCCATCCACAGTGGCGGCGCGCACGCTGGCCAATTTTTCGGTGACGGCGGCAGACGTGGATGGCGACCCGCTGGCCTATTGTTGGAATGCGGTGGATGGTACGGTGAATGACAATGCCGCCGGTTTCACCCACCTGTGGGAAGTAGGCGGGACATATACTCTGAGCGTGACGGTGACGGATATGAAAGGCGGATCGGTCACGGTGAGCAAGATCGTGACGGTGACGGATCCGATTGATACGTGGACCCTGCAGAGCACCGGTACGACGGGTGACTTGCAAGATGTGGTTTGGGGGCAAGGGCGGTTCGTGGCGGCGGAGTATTGGGGGGGTGTTTTCACAAGTTGGGATGGCGTGGCGTGGTCTAACGTCGGAAAACCATCGGCCTTTGAAAGCCAACCGCGCTTGGCATTTGGTAATCAGGTATTTGTGATGGCAGGCAAAAAGACCAACGTCGCCGCGGCCCAAATCAGTTATTCCGCAGACGCTCGCATCTGGAAATCCGCAACATTCCCGGCGGGCGTTCCCGTCATCCAGGAGGTTGCCTTCGGTAACGGGAAATTCCTAGCGGTGGCCGATAGCGGTAGCGTGCTATCATCCGCTGATGGAATCACCTGGTCACTGATCACGGTGGCTGGTAGCCCGAATTTCAGGCACATCACCTGGGACGGTAGCGTCTGGGTCGCTGTGGCCATGAATGCCGCGCAATCGCGCCCGGAGGTCGTTTGGACGTCTCTCGATGGCATATCATGGTCACAGCATAACTCGCTTGGGTTTGATGTGAACCGAATCTATGGAATCGGTGGAATGGTGTTTGCTCTGGGATGGTATGGTGGAGTGATGTGTACTAACGATCATGGAGTGACCTGGAGCGCTGCCATCACTCCAGGAAGCACCCGCTGGAGTACATTCCGGATGGCCATATCGGATGTGGGAACGCTTCTGGTGGTCGCCAGAGCGATGGATGAATCCGGCTCACCAAACGCATTGTTGGTGTCATCCGATGGGTTTCACTGGAGCCGATCCACGGCTAACAGCGGCAATACTGCGGTGGGAAATGCCAATGGTTTGGTCTTTGGTGCTGGAAGTTTTCTAACTGTTGAAAATGCTGGGGTTGCGAGGTCATGCGCTAACTTCTATCCAACCAATGCCGCCCCGGCACCGGTTTTCACAGTCGCCCCAGCCACCACAGCGGCCCGTCAGGTGGTGGCGTTGGCGGCCGCCGCCAGCGATGCGAATGGTGACGCGTTGGTCTATTCTTGGGATTTTGGTCCGCAGTTTCCGCTCATTGATGGTGCGGCGATTGCGCCACGCTTTGATTTTGGTGGGAGTTTTTTGGTTACGTTGCGGGTGAGCGACAGTCACGGCGGGCTTACGGCGATCAGTTATACTCTAGTGGTCACCGATCCGGTGCGCACATTCATCCAGCGCAGCAGCGGCACTAACGCTACCCTCAATGCCATCGCTGCCAATAGCTCGGTCGCCGTGGCTGTCGGTGGCAGCGGTGGAATCATTCTAACATCGACTGACGGGGTGACGTGGGTGCCACGTTCGGCCCCTAGCGCGACCAACAAATATTTTTACGCGATCACCTGGGATGGGGCGAGATTCATTGCCGTGGGCATGGATTATGACTTCACGCTGGGAGCGTGGGTGGGGACGATATGTACGTCGCCAGATGGCATTACATGGGCACAAAGTTACAATTCACCCGTAGCGAATACTCGTCTCAGTGGGGTTGCGTCTGATGGGGCGGGTGCGGTGGCGGTGGGTGAGAATGGCAGCGTGATTGTCTCATCGAATGGCACATCGTGGAGCAGCGTCGCAGTCGCGGGAGTATCCGCCACTAATCTAACCGGTGTTGCATGGAATGGCAGTGTCTATGCGATGGTGGGATACGGTGGAAGCAATGGAAGCCCTAAGGTTTTGACGTCTGTGGACCGCACCAATTGGTTCGATTTCTCTGCCGGTACAGGCGTGGATACCTCATGGCAGGATCTGCGTAAAATTGCTTGGCTCAACGACCGTTTTGTCTCTAGCGGGTGGTACTCGTCGTTGCGAGTTTCTAGCGACAACGCGCAGACTTTTGGAACCACGCGCGCGGTGGTGGAGGATACGCCGGCGATGGCATTTGGCGATGGCATCTATTTTGCGGCGGGTGTCGACCGGAGTGCCGGTGGCGCGGCGGTGGATGTGCTGTCACGTGATGGTTTGGGGTGGTATGGATTGGTCGCGCCGACCGCCACCCAGCGGAACGGGGCGGTTTTTTTCAAGCACACGTTCATCACGGTGGGTGCCAGTGGTGAGATATGGCAAAGCGCGAACACCACACCGGCGGGTGGATTCGTCGCATGGCAGAACGCCCGTTTCCCAGGTGGTGGCGTCATCGCGCTTCCGACCAGTGATGCGGATAACGATGGGGTCCCCAATCTCATCGAATACGCGCTCTCGCGCAATCCAAATCTAGCGGCTTCTAGTGATGGCAGCAGTGGTGCCGGGGGCATCGTTATAGCCGCAGGCGTGCCATGGATTCATCTCGAATTGCCGGACCCTGCCATGCCCGATGTGACTTATGAAGTGCAGGGGTCTACCACCTTGGTTGGGGTGTGGACCTCGCTCGCACGCAAGTCTGGTGCCGCCGCCTGGATGTGGTTGGCCGACGGTCCAGCGCGCATCAGCGAGGGGATTTCTGCTAGCGGGCGACGGCCGGTGGAGGTCGGGATGCCAGTGAGCGCTGGCGGCCAAGCTCGCTACTTTCTGCGTCTGCAGGCGACTGGGCCGTAATATCTTGCAAAGCTTGTTGATAGGATCATGGATTGCAGCTCGTAGCGACAAGGAATTCAACGAGACAGCAAACATGATCAACAGCAATCGATTATTAGTGTTAGGGGTGATGGCCGCAATGGTGGTTGTCGGCAGCGTCGATGCGGCGCCGATGCTAGTGCCGCCGGATCTGACTCATGGAGTGGCAGTGGATCACGCATTGACCTATAACCTAGGGGCCACGGGGATGCGTGGGTGGATTTTTACTCAACCAACCCGACAATTTGATTTTGAAGGGCTGCAGGGGCGCACGACGGCGGTGAGTCGACAGATATTGGTCACGCATGTCGGGGTGAAATCGCCGGCCGATGGGGTGATGAAGGTGGGCGACGTTATCATCGGGGTCAATGGCAAGCCGTTTAGCGATGACGCCCGCAAGAGTATCGCGCTGGCGATCCAACAGGCTGAACAAGAGACCTCCGGCGGCGTGCTGAAGCTGACGCGCTGGCAGGCGGGTAAAACCACTGAGGTGCAGATCAAGCTGCGGGTCATGGGCACCTACAGCGCGACGGCTCCCTATGATTGCCCGAAGTCCAAGAGGATCCTCGAAGAGGCTAGCAAGGTGCTAGAGCACGAATCGCTCAAGGGCAATTGGTGTGGGGCGGTCAATGGTCTGGCGTTGTTAGCTACTGGTAATCCAGCGTATCTACCGAGGTTGCGCACGTTTGCCCGCGGGTTGGTGCCAGCGGCCGACGCGCGCGATGAAATTCAAGGGTCGGCCTGGGAGATGGGCTATCGGAATATCTTCCTTACCGAGTATTTTTTACTAACTGGTGATCAGGAGGTGATGCCAGCGATTCGTCATTACACGCTCACCCTGGCCCATGGGCAGGGGATGTATGGTACCTTCGGGCATGGGTTTTCCGACCGCACCGCAGAGGGCAAGCTCCACGGCTCGATTCCACCGTATGGCCCGGTGAATGCGGCCGGGTTGCCAGCTAATCTAGCGATCGTGCTAGGTAAAAAGTGCGGGGTTGAGGACCCGGAAGTCGATGGAGCGATCGAGCGGGCGTCGAAGTTTTTTGGTTACTATGTCGACAAGGGAGCGGTTCCATATGGCGAGCACCTGCCGTGGCCGTATTTTGAGAATAACGGTAAAAATGCCATGGCGGCGGTGATGTTTGCGGCGCAAGGGACCCGCGCCGTGGAAACCCAGTATTTTGCTAAAATGGTTACGGCCTCGTTTAAGAATCGCGAGAGCGGTCACACCGGTCAAGGGTTCAGCTACCTCTGGGCTGGCCTAGGCGCTAACACCGGCGGTCCCGCCGCCGCCGCCGC
>JAYSPI010000277.1:0-46694 GCA_043722215.1 Prosthecobacter sp. | reverse complement strand
CACACCGCGATCGACAACCTTTCCATCAACGGCACCGTCGCTGTGCCTGAGCCTTCTGCTGCGCTGCTCGGTGGTTTGGGACTTTTGGCCCTCCTGCGCCGCCGCCGCTGAGTCGCTCTGATTCGTAAGGCCATCGTCGCATTTCGCGGCGATGGCTTTTTTGCTTATACTGCCGCACATCAGGATTTGTGGAATAGCGAGTAGGGACCTTGTTGTCCCTTTCTTCGTTGGGGTTTAGGAAAAGAAGCGAAAATCAACAACAGAGTGACAGACAAATTGTTCCTAATGCCATCGAGCAGCGTCTGCAAATAAAGTGACAGACAAATGATTCACTGAAAGCCTTGTAGCGTCGCTCTATGAGCGTCGATGCCCATGAAATGCGCGAAGCCCTCTTCTCCACCACGATCACCTCAGCCGCCTAGACGGTCACAGACCGCCGCTTGCTATCACACATCATCATGCTGGCCTCATCCACCGCCTCCACCAAACCACCGCCTCCTTCGACCTCATCGAACGCCACCGCTCCCAAATCCAAGAACTCACCACTCTCCGCGACTGGCTGCTGCCCATGCTCATGAACGGCCACAAATTATCATTGGTGGCTTGAACCCTGCACGAGGTTGGGCCACAAGTCGTTTCTTCCTATGCAAGAACCCATCAACCGCCGCCGCTTTCTCTGGACCACCGGCGTGGCCGGAATCGCTCTATCAACAAGCGGGCGGGCGCAGTCGCAGGCACCCGCCGTGGCAGCCAACTCGAAGCTGCGCGTGCTCGCGATCGGGGTGGGTGGCTCCATCGGTGTCGTGGACCGGACGCAAATTTCCGAGCACCCCTCGGTGGAGATCGCCGGCTTGTGTGACGTCGATGCCGCCGCGCTGGCTGCCGCCGCCCATGATCACCCGGCAGCTTTTCAGTGTCGCGATTACCGGGAGGCGTTTGCCCGGTTCGGAGAGTCGTTTGATGCCGTGATCGTGGCGACGCCAGACCACAGTCATGCGAGCATCATGCTGACGGCACTGGAGCACCACAAGCATATCTATGGCCAGAAGCCTCTTGTTCATCAGTTAGAGGAACTGGTGATGATGGAACACGCGCTGGCGGCGCGGCCGCAGCTGGTGACCCAGCTAGGTAACCAGCGGATGGCTCATGCCGGGCGGCGGGCGGCCGTGGACCTCTTGCGCAGCGGCTCCCTCGGCAAGGCCGTCGAGGCTCACGTCTGGGTGAACTCGCCTAACGAACGCGCGTATTTCAACCTCGACCGGCTCGTCGGTCCTGCCATCGACCCACCCGCCAACCTCGATTGGAACCTGTGGCTGTGTGGCTGCGCTGAGACCCCGTATCGGGCGGGCATCGCGCCGACGGTTTGGCGCTCGTGGTGGGACTACGGCAGCAATGGCTTAGGCGACTGGGGGTGCCATGTCTTGGATGTGATATTCCACGCCTATGATGAGTTGCAGTCGCCCATCGCCGTGCAAACCCACTGCGTCCAGTCGCCCAATCCTCAGTTTCACAGCCACCCGTGCCACTCGACCCTCACCTATGCGGTGGCGTCCCAGCAATTTGCCCGCCCCCAATTTGCGATCCACTACAGCGACTCGGGGCAGGCGGTTTCGCGCGCAGCGATTGGCTTGCCGCCCGGGAGGTTCCCCGACACCAACATGACCGTCGTCGTCTGCGAGGGGGGCGTGCTCTGCCTCACTGCGGAGGGCCGTCTTGAAATTTGGCGCGACGGCCATCTGACGGCTGGCCTTAAAATGCCCGGCCTACCCGACTATCCGCACCTCAACCACTGGCATGCCTGGGTGGACCGATGCCTCGGTCGAGAAACCGAATTGCGCACCCCGTTCAAGGAGGCGATTCGCATGACAGAGGCGACTCAGCTCGCGGTCAAAGCCACCCGCTTCCCCGGCGTAGAACTCCGCTGGGACAAGGCCAGCCTGACCTTCACCAACCACGCGCTGGCCAGCCAATCGATCGTCCGTCGCTCTTACCGCGACGGCTTCGCCCCGCCGCAAGTCATCTAGGCGACCGTCTCACGCTGGGTCGCCCCGACCCCCGATAAAAGGTCAGACCCTTGAGCCAAGGGGGAGTTGTTGTCGGGCATCTGGCGCTTGAGGGGCACGGTGGCGTGGCTCGGGCCGGTAGGCAGGCGGCTCGTGCTACCCTTCGCCGGGCGGGGTGACGACGACGACGCGCTCGACGCCGTGTTTGGAAAACTCTTCCCAGTAGCGTTTTTCCCAAGCGGTAGTGCGGGCGCGGCGGTCTTCCTCGCTGAGTTTTTCCCAGTTGGAAAAGCCAATTGCGCGCGCCAGATCTCGGTCGGCCATGCGCACCGCCAGCTCGTCCCAAAAACTTTCGTTTCGGAATTCATCGTAGCACTCGTGGTAAAACAAGCGCTCCTCCATCTCTTGCTTCACGCGAAACCGCTGGCTTTCCTCGTCAAACTCAATCCACTCACTCAGCCCGGAATGCCCCGCTTTTTCCAGGATTTTACTCTCCAAATCCTCAAAGGCGGCAACCCGATCGTGGGCCGATTCCTTCTGGTTCCACGACGCGACATTCGCCGCAAGGCTCACCATTTCCACCAAGGTGGCAAGTTCCTGATCTGACAAGCGCAAGTGCATTCGTGCCGCCAGTCAACCACCTCCGTGGCTTGCCCGCAAGCCCGCAGGGTCGCCATCCACCGCGGCTGATGGTCGATACACTCGGTGCTTGATCCCGGCCTGGGCATTGGCCAAGGTGCGGCCCGCAACGCACGAGTAGCTCAGCGGTAGAGCAACCGGCTTACACCCGGTTGGTCGGCGGTTCGATCCCGTCCTCGTGTATTTCCGTTGCCGTGCCGACACACGCAGACCGGATGATTGGCCTCCGCGCCATCTGCTGGTTCCCATTGGAATGAAGACCCTGCCCGCCCCGCCACTGCCCGCCGCCATCCTGTCCTTCGACTTTGACGGCACCCTGCACGATCCCGCGGACTCGCCGCCAGTGCCGCGCGCATTTTTTGCGCACATCCGCGCGCTGCGCACCCAGCACCAGGCGATTTGGGGAATCAACACCGGCCGCTCGATCGAGCAAATGATCGAGGGATTCGTTGAAAGCCAGTTCCCGTTTCTGCCAGATTGGGTGGTCGCCCGCGAACGCGAAATCTACTTCTCCAACGCAGCGGGCCACTGGCATCCCCACGCCGCGTGGAATGATCACTGCTCCACTGAAGTCCTTGGCCTACTCAAGCGCACCCAAGGGTTGCTCTCCCACATCCGCCACGCCGTCGAGCAACACGGCGGCACCCAGTGGCTCGAAATGGATGGCGAACCCGCCGGCTTTATCACCCGAAACGTCGAGCAAATGACCGCGATCGTCCAGCACATCACCCCGCTCGTCGCCGCCGAACCTCACCTCGCCTGGCAACGCAACACGATCTATCTGCGCTTCGGTCATCGCGATTTCCACAAAGGCAGCTGCCTCACCGAAATCTCCCGCCGCTATCAGCTACCCGCCAGCCGCTGCTTTGCCATGGGCGACGGCCACAATGATCTTGATATGTTAGACCCAGCCCGCGCCGCCATGACCGCCTGCCCGGCTAATGCCGTGGACGTCATCCAAGAAAAAATCTTCTCCACCGGCGGACTGATTACCCGTGCCAAGCACGGTGCCGGCGCGCTCGAAGCGCTCGCGCATTATTTCCACCCATAATCCATACTCCCCCTGCAGCGGGGGAATCCCGCCTCGCTCTAGGCCGCCCGTCCCGGCGTGATTCTGGCGTCTCGCGCCCAGGAGGCCTGATTTTTAGTGCCTTGTTGGCGATTTCCTGCTTTCACTCCGCCCGCACCGCTGATTTCCCAACCGCCCATGTCCACCGAGCTGACCCGCAATTTCTCGATCATCGCCCACATCGACCACGGGAAGACCACGCTCTCGGACCGGTTGTTAGAAAGCACCCGCACCGTCACGATGCGCGAAAGCACCGCCCAGCAACTCGATTCGATGGACCTCGAGCGCGAAAAGGGGATCACCATCAAATCCCACCCGGTGGCCATGGAGTACACCGCTAGGGACGGAAAAACCTACAAACTCAACCTGCTCGACACCCCGGGCCACGTCGATTTCTCGTATGAAGTGTCGCGCGCGCTCGCCGCCTGCGAAGGAGCCATCCTCATGGTCGATGCCGCCCAAGGCGTGGAAGCCCAGACCGTCGCCAACCTGCATCTCGCAACCGAACAAAAACTCACGATCATCCCGGTCCTCAATAAGATCGACCTGCCCGCCGCCGATGTCGCCAAGTGCAAGAAGCAGCTAGAAGAAATCCTGTGCATCCCGGCCGAAGATTGCATCCCGGCATCCGCCAAAAGCGGCATCGGCATCGAGGAAATCCTCGAAGCGATCATCGCCCGAGTCCCGCCGCCGACCGAAAACCCGGATAAATTGCTCCGCTGCTCAGTCTTTGATTCGCTCTACGACACCTACCGCGGCGTCGTCTCGTACGTGCGCGTCTTTTCCGGCACGGTCAAGCGCGGCCAGCGCGTCAAGCTCTTCGCCACCGATAACACCTACGAAGTCAAGGAAGTCGGCGTCTTCACTCCCAAGATGACCGCCCGACCAAAACTCGTCGCCGGCGACGTCGGGTATGTCATCGCGAACATGAAATCTGCTAGCGAGGTCAAGATTGGCGACACGATGACCGACTCGACCCACCCCTGCGCCGAGGCACTACCGGGCTACAAAATCATCCAACCGATGGTATTTTCCGGGATCTATCCGGTCGACTCGTCCGACTACGAGTCTCTGAAAATGGCGATGGGCAAACTCCAGATCAACGATCCGGCGTTCACCTACCAGCAGGAAAGCTCAACGGCTCTTGGCTTTGGCTTCCGCTGTGGGTTCCTCGGCCTGCTCCACATGGAAATCATCCAAGAACGCCTGCGCCGCGAGTTCTCCATGGACGTGATTTCCACCTATCCATCGGTTATCTATCAAGTAACGCTAACTGATGGCTCGGAACTCATCGTGGACAACCCGACCTTGTTCCCCGAAACCCAGCTGATTCAGGAAATCCGCGAACCGATGGTCAATGTCTTCATCATGGTGCCCGGCGAATACATCGGCGATATGATGCAACTCGTCCTCGAAAAACGCGGCGAAGTCACCAATACCGAAACTATCGACGACACCCGCGTCATGCTATCGAGTGCGCTGCCACTGGCCGAAATTCTGGTAGATTTCAATGACAAGCTCAAGTCGATGACCCGTGGCTACGGGTCGATGGATTACGAGCACGCCGGCTACCGCGCCGCAAAAATGGTCAAGATGGACATGCTCATTGCCGGCGATCCCGTCGAGGCATTCTCCACCATCGTCCACCGCGATAAGGCGGAATCCTACGGCCGCTCGCTCGCCGCCAAACTCAAAGAGGTCATCCCGTCCCACTTGTTCGTTGTCGCCATCCAAGCCGCCGTCGGCGGAAAAATCGTCGCCCGCGAGTCGATCTCCGCCATGCGCAAAAATGTCACCGCCAAATGCTACGGCGGCGATATCACCCGCAAACGCAAACTGCTAGAAAAGCAGAAGGAAGGCAAAAAGAAGATGAAGCTCTTCGGCAAGGTGAACATCCCGCAGGACGCGTTCATCAAGGTGCTCAAAAGCGGCGATTGACCAGCCTGCCGCGCCTACGCCACCAAACCCACCTCCGTGCGTTGGATCATCCGCTTCACCCGCATCTCTGGGGTCATTCCCCGCGGTGTCAGAAAACGCCCGGACGGCAACACACCGGCGCGAAAACCGTGTTTGAGAGCGCTGACGAGCGCATGGTTTTCTTGAGCCGATGGGCCATGTCGCGCAAAAAATCGGTCTAGTTTTAAGCCCGCACCGAGAGGCCGGACTTGCGGCCCAGGCCATGCTGGCATTCACTCGCGGCATGACCCGCCCCGACGGCCGCCTGAACGACCAACTCCGCCCGATTTCCTTCATCCCCAACGTCGCGCCCCACGCCACCGGTTCGGTGCTCGTTTCCTTCGGTGACACCCGCGTCATTTGCTCCGCGACCATCGAGGATGACGTCCCACGCTGGATGCGCGCCCAACGCGTCGAGGGCGGCTGGCTGACCGCCGAGTACTCGATGCTCCCGTATGCTACCCTCGAACGCAAATCTCGCGATATTTCCCGCGGCAAACTCGATGGCCGCTCGTCAGAAATCCAGCGCCTCATTGGCCGCGCACTCCGCGCCGTCGTCGATCTCAAAAAAATCGGTCAGCGCACGGTGTGGATTGATTGCGATGTTCTGCAAGCCGATGGGGGGACGCGCACGGCATCGATCACCGGCGGGTGCGTGGCGATGGCCATCGCCTTCAACAAGCTCTTTGCGGCGGGCAAGCTCAAGGATTTTCCGATTCGCAAGCTAGTGGCAGCAGTCTCGGCTGGCGTCTATCAAGGGGTGCCGGTCCTCGACCTCAACTATTTGGAAGACAAGGCCGCCTCCGTCGATTTCAACGTCGTCATGACCGAATCCCTGGAGTTTGTCGAAGTCCAAGGGAGTGGTGAGGAGGCCGTGTTTTCCGGCGATGAAATGACCGCCATGCTCGCACTCTCACGCACCGGAATCTCCAATCTCATCTCCAAACAAAAAGAAGCCATCCTCACCGCAGACCCCGCCGGCCCCGCCGACCTGGCGTCATTGGCGGCTGCCTTCCGCCGCTAAGCTCACCTAGCATCTCGACCGTCACCTCAATCAGATGACGGCGGGAAAACCATAGCACCGCGCCAGCGAGCTAACATGTCCGGCACCGCCCGCGGCCGCGACCAAGTGACAAATCCGCCGGCCAGCGCGGCGACGAGACCACAGATCCAAAAGATCTGGCCATAGTCGAGGCGCGCTCCGCTGGACAACGCGCTCTGAGTGAGGGCGGCGGCGGCAATGCCGACCCACGACAACCAGCTGGCGGTGCCTTGCATCGCCCCCTTGGTTTGAGGCGACGGGCGGTGCTGCAATACCGACACGATGGGCACAATGAAGAAACCACCCCCAAAACCTAACAGCCATAGCGCCGCCGTAAACACCGGCTTACCCAAGCCCGGCCAACCCAAGCACCCACCCGCCACCGCCATCAACGCGGCGCCCGGCGCAATCAGTCCATACTCGATGCGGCCACGCGAGAGCCGCCCGGCTAAGACGCTGCCCACTCCGATCCCAAGGCTCAACGCGGCCTGCAGCCATGCTTGTTCGGTCGGTTTGAGGTGGAAAACTTTTTGAGCGTAGAGAGCGAGGTTGATTTGCACCATCGTGGCGACAAAGAAAAACATGGCATTGCCCCAATTGGCGCGCCATAAGTCGCGGTCGGTCTTCATGACGCGCAAGTTGCTCCGGATTTCACCCAGGATGTTGCGCTTGAATCGGCGCCCAGGATCGGCCGCCGGAACTCGGGAAATACCCAGGCTGATGAAGAAACCAACGCCCGCGAGCATCGCGAGCAGAATGCCCGACCAAACCTCGCGATGGGACCAGGTTTCGGCCAGCCACCCGCCAGCGAAGGTGCCTAAAATAATGCCGATGAAGGTGAGTAACTCGAGCACCCCATTGCCAGCCGACAATTGCGACGCGGGCAGCACCTCGGGCATCACCCCGTATTTGGCGGGCGCAAAAAACGTGCTGTGAACCCCCATCAGACAAATCGCCGCCAATTGCAGCGATGGATTCTCCCATGCCAACGCCAGCGCAGCAAATAACATGATGGCAATCTCCCCGAGCTTCACCCCAATCATCACCGAACGCTTGCTGAACCGATCCGCCAACCACCCACCCAGCGTCGAAAATAACAAAAATGGTAGCGCAAACCACAACGACGCCCGCGACGCAAAACCCGTTTTTTCGGCATCACTCAAGCTGGCCGACGCCAGCACCGGAAAGATCACCAACCACCGCAACGCATTGTCGGAAAAGGCCCCCTGAAACTGCGTGAACATCAAGTGCCAAAACCCGCGCGGCCATGGCGCGGCCACACAAACTTTCTTGCTGATATATGGCCGACGATTAAACAACATTGTGATGATTTTTAGTGAATCGGAACGGAGCGAGCGCACACCTTCAAGCACCCATCTGGCGATGCAATCACAAAAAACCACCCTGCTATAGTTCCGATTCGTGAGGTTCCCACTTCCCACGGGCCTGAACCTATCCGTGCCTAGCAGCTCAAGTCGCCGAGGTCACCATGCACCAACTCGTCGCCGTGGGATTCCTGTTGGATCGTCCACTTACCGCCGGTCTTGAGTTCGAGGTGAAAGTCGTAATGGAGGTGGGATTCGCCGTTATTAGAAAGAATGACCACGCCGATGCCTTGGGCGATGAGCATGTCGAGGATGGAGGCTATTTTGGTGAGCGGCAGCGAACTCCCGGGCCGGTCGAGAAACACAAAAGCAGGCCGCGCCAGGAAGAGTCGGGCGATCGACAGCAAGTGTTGTTCGCTGATCGAAAAAGCATCGTCCCAATCTTTGTCGGCACCGAGGCCGCCGGCGTGCTGGACGATTTCCTCAAGTCCTAACTTGCGCAGCACCGCCGTGATTTCGTCATCGGTGGTGACGGACTCCATGCCTGTGCGCAACAGCACATCCCGCAACGTCCCGGGCGGAAGATACGGACGCTCGGGTAAAAACATCAGATCCTCTAACCCCGGCCGAATCATTTTGCCATCACCGCAATCCCACAAGCCCGCTGTTACCCGGAACAAGGCGATCATTTGCGCGTCTTCCTCGCCCGAAACGACCCACCTTGAGCCGCTATGAATTTCGAGATTCAGGTTTTCAACGAGGACGGTTTTCTTGTCGGCGGATAGGATCGTCACGTTCTCGTAGGCGACGCGATCCGGGTGTTCCTCGACGGTGATCCAACAAGGTTTCACCTGATGAACGCGACCCATCGCCTCACTCAATAGATGCAACCGAGCGGTCACCGCCGTGAATGCCGATATCGATTGAAACTGGGTGACCACCAGCGAAAACGCACCTAACAATGTAGCGAATGCCATCGTCGCCTGGGTGATCACCCCAAAATCGACATGACCACGGATGAACATCGGCGCAATGATCAGCGCAGGGATGATCTGAATGAAATAGTTATATCCGTTAGTGAAAAACCCAAGGTTGCGGTTAATCTGGATGAGGCGCCGGAAGTTGCGGGTCAGGTCGTTGAGGCGCTTTTTCAAACGGGCACGGAAGCGACCCTCGCGATGGGCCAGGGCGATGGACTCGGAGTTTTCACGGACATGGATGAGTTCCGCGCGGAAGTTGGCTTCCATGTCGAGTTGGTTGTAATTCAAGCGGATCATGCGCTTGCCTAACAACACGGTGATGCACGATCCACACACCGCGTACACCACCGCCACACAGAACAGGAACGGGCTGATGCTCCACAACACTCCAGAGAATGAAATGGCGGTTAGCGTCCCATTGAGCAGCAACAAGGTGAAAGACAAAGTGGTGGTGGTGAACGCCTTGATATCCTCCGCGATCCGCTGGTCAGGGTTGGCGACCCCGGTGGCGCTATCCAACCGAAAATACGCCCGTTGGTTGAGGTAGGCATCGGTGAGGTGCCAAGTCAGTTGTTCCCGCCACAGAATGCCGAGGCGCTCCTCGGTGAACCGATAGAATGCCAGCATCATCGACGATGCCGCAAATATCAGGAAATACAGGAAGGTTTGGGTTTCGAAGGCGCTGAGGTTTTTATGTTCGATGGAAGTCATGAATTCCCGGCCGACATAGCTATTGAGCACATTCAAGCCGTTGATGCAGATCATCATGACGACCAGCGTGGCGGCGAACCACATCGCCTTCGGCCCCTGCGCCGACTGCGTAAGCACTTGCAGAGCGCCGCGAAAGCGCCTCCAGGTATCGATGACGATCTGCTTTTTCCCCGTGGGCATGGCTGAGATGCACGAGTTCGTCTGCCGGCCCGAGCATTCGGAATGATGAACGATCTCCTGCGCGAGCAAGGTGCAAGAAATCCAGCGATTGGCAAAGAGAATCCGTGCTGGCCAAGGATAATCCTAGTCCCTAGCGACCCGTGCGGCGCAGCGACGGAGAAGGAAACCCGGGATTGACCCGCAGCGGCCGCCGCCCTCATCATCAATCGCGTCTCCGCCTGGACATTGACACCATGTTGCCACGGCTCACTCCCATGCTCGCCAAGATTTTGCGCACCAAAAGTCCGGACCAGTTGCTGGTGGAGGCCGCCGCACCGGAGAGAACGATGAAGCGCACGCTGACCGCCTTTGATCTCACGTGCCTGGGCATCGGGGCCATCATTGGCTCGGGGATCTTCGCGCTAACCGGCACTGCAGCGGCGGGCGAGGCCGCCCAGGCGAACGCCGGCAACCTCACCACTCCAGTGATCAATTTCCTCCACTCGTGGTGCTGCCACGCGCCGATGGTGCTCGGGCGACCGGGGGCCGGGCCCGCAGTCGTGATCTCGTTTGTGATCGCGGCGGTGGCCTGCGGGTTGGCGGCCATGTGCTACGCTGAGCTGGCGGCGATGATCCCGGTATCCGGGTCGGCCTACACGTATTCCTACGCCACCCTGGGCGAGCTGATCGCGTGGATCATCGGCTGGGATTTGATCCTGGAATATGCGGTGGGCAACATGGCGGTGGCGGTGGCGTGGTCCGGGTACTTCGTACAACTGTGCGCCAGCATGTTGGACGTGCGGTTTCCGTTGTGGGCGGTCACCGACTACCGGACGGCCAGCGAGCTCCTCGCCAAGGGTGGCGACACCCTCCACGATTTTTCCTCGACCGTCTTACCGGTCATCGGCGGACATGCGATCGCGATGAATATCCCCGCCTTGGTGATCGTCGCGGCCGTCACCGGAGTGCTGGTTTACGGGATCCGCGAAAGCGCCAAGGCCAACAGCATCGTCGTCGTCCTCAAAGTTGCCGTCGTCGTATTCTTCATCGCCTTTGGCGCATTTTTAGTCAATCCGACCCACTGGCACCCATTCATGCCGAGCGGCTTCAGCGGCGTCATGAGCGGGGCCGCGATCGTGTTTTTCGCCTTTATCGGGTTTGATGCGGTCTCAACGACGGCGGAGGAAACCTGCAACCCGCAACGCGATCTGCCGCGTGGCATGATCGCCAGCTTGATCATCTGCACGGTGCTCTACGTATTGATGTCCGGCGTGCTCACAGGGGTGAAAAAATACACGGCGTACCTGGGGGATTCGGCGGCGGTGGCGACTGCGTTTTCCGGGCGGCCATGGGCACAAGCGCTGGTGAGCGCAGGCGCGTTGGCTGGCATGACCTCGGTGCTCCTCGTTTTTCAATTGGGCCAACCGCGGATCTTTATGGCGATGGCCCGCGACGGCCTGCTGCCTGCTTATTTCGCAAAAATTCACCCACGCTACCGGACGCCCCACATCACGACGATCTGGACTGGGGTGGTGGTCGGCGGGGTTTCGATGTTCACGGACATCGGGTCGCTGGCGGACCTCACCAATATCGGCACCCTTTTTGCGTTCGCACTGGTCTGCACGGGCGTCCTCATCATGCGCCGCACCGACGCCACTCGCCTGCGACCGTTTCGCGTCCCGCTGGTTCCGCTTGTCCCACTGCTCGGCGTCGGCATGTGTGTCCTCCTCATGCTCAGCCTACCGGTGCTCACTTGGATTCGCTTCTTCATCTGGCTCGTCGTCGGCTTGCTCATCTATTTTTGCTACGGTGTGGGCCACAGTCGCTTGGGCCAAGGAGAACACCGCGGCGACACCGAATCCCCCGCCTGCCCGAACGAGCGCTAGGGCCACGGCACACTCACCCCGCTATTGCCATGACTGGCACGCTGCGGCATAGATGGAGCGCCCACCCCGACTCACCCATGACTCTGCGCGCCCTACTGCCTGCCATTGCCCTGCCGATCTGCCTCACCGGCGTGACCCGCGCCGGCGGGTTCTCGTTTGACCAACTGCGGGCCAGCGCCCAAGCGATGGCCGCCGCGCCCTACGCCCCCGCCGACCCAGAACTCGCCGGGTTTTGGAAAAACCTCACCTACGACCAGCACCGCGACATCCGGTTCAAGATGGACGCCGGATTGTGGGCCAAGGAAAAATTGCCATTTTCAATCGACTTCTTCCACCCCGGCTGGACCGCTAAAAAGATGGTCACCATCCACGAAGTGGTCGATGGCAACGCCGTACCCCTCACGTTCGACCTCGGATTGTTCGACTACGGCAAACAAAAGATCCCGGCGGGCACCCCGCCGCCACCGGGCTACGCCGGCTGGCGCGCACGCTGCCACCTGAACTCACCGGATTACATGGACGAGTTCCTGGTTTTCCTGGGCGCAAGTTATCTGCGGGCCATTCCCGCCAACTCACCGTACGGCTTATCGGCCCGCGGCATCTCAATCAATAGCGGATTGCCCGGCGTGCCAGAGGAATTCCCCGACTTCACCGCGTTCTTCCTTGAGCGACCGGCCAAGGATGCCAAATCGCTCAAGGCCTGGGCGCTGCTAGATGGCCAGAGCGTGGCCGGTGCCTATCAGTTTACAATCACTCCCGGCGTGGAAACGGTGATGGACATCGAGGCGGAAATCACCCTCCGCCGCCCGGTTCAACAACTTGGACTGGCACCCTTCTCGACGATGTTCTGGTTTGGCGAGGGCACCCATCCCCGTCCCTACGATTTCCGCCCGGAAGTCCACGATAGCGATGGCCTGCTGATGGAGTTAGATAGCGGCAATCTCCACTATCGTCCGTTAGAACACACCCGCGACCAATTCCGCCACTGCGTGTTTTCCATGGACAATCCGCGCTCATGGTCGCTGCTCCAGCGTGACCGGTCGTTCGCCTCCTATCAGGATAGCGAAGCCCGCTATCACCAACGCCCGAGCGTGCGCGTCGAACCGGTCGAAGGGTTC
The DNA here is from genome assembly GCA_043722215.1 of Prosthecobacter sp. GTDB lineage: Bacteria > Verrucomicrobiota > Verrucomicrobiia > Verrucomicrobiales > Akkermansiaceae > Luteolibacter. The sequence continues at coordinate 33,806 of JAYSPI010000277.1, read as the reverse complement.
GACCACGGTCATCTCCACCTAATCGAAATGCCCACCACCGACGAGACCAACGACAATGCGATCCTATTTTGGGACCCGCTGCCGAGTGTGGTCGTCGGCAAGCCATTCCGATTCCATTACCGGCTCCACTGGTTGCGCGACCCGGCACCCACCGGCGTCTTCACGGTGCGGGCGACCCGCTCGGGCACCCCGGTGCAAATGCCCAATCAGGTGCTGATGGCCATCGACTTCGCCAAGCCGCTCCAACCGGAACTCAAGGTGGGCGACCCGAAGTGGGATGACATCTCCAGCCTAAAACCGGTGGTCACCCTGAACCAAAAATCCGTGAAGCTCATCCACGTGGGACTCACGGACCTGAGCATGGCCAACGTGGACGATCTACCCGCCGGCCTCGGTCGCAGTCCGCTGCTCCACATGCCGCAGGTGTTGCGCGCGTTTTTTGTAGTGGAACCGCCACCGGGAGTGCCGCAGATCGACATGACCTGTGAACTCCAAGACTCCACCGGCAAGGCCGTCTCCGAACGCTGGGTTTACCTCTGGATGCGCCCAAATTGAGGGCATGGCGGGCCCAGCCAGGGATTATGCACTTGCACGGCGGGGAACCTAGCGGAACGCTGCGGTCGTGATTTCCCCATTCGAGGTCGTGGCATCGGTGCTGCCGGTCTATTTATTGATCGTGGCAGGCGCACTGCTGCGGCGCGCCGGCATCGTGCGCCAAGAGCACGATGATGGGGTGATGCGGGTAGTTTACTCCGTGATGCTGCCATGTTTCATGCTCGATAAAATCCTAGGCAGCTCAGTGCTCAAAAGCGGCTCGGTCGTACTCAGCTCGATCGCATTGGGCTTCGGCATGATCGTCGTCGGCACCGCTATCGGGTGGATCGTCGGACGCAGCCTTGGCTTGGCCCGGGGAACCGGCATGCGTGCCTTTGCGCTGGCGGCGGGCAGCCAAAACTATGGGTTTACGGCGGCACCCGTGGTGCAGATCCTCTGGAGCACCGGCGCGCTCGCCATTCTCTTCGTCCATAACATCGGCTGCGAACTGGCGATGTGGTCGATCGGCGTCATGATCATGAGCGGCGAACGCGGAATCTCGTGGCGCAAACTGATCAACGGCCCGGTCATTGCCGTGGTCGCCGGGTTGTTGTGGGTCGCTCTCGGATGGGATGCCTACTGCGTCGGACCCGCCCGACATGCGTTATCGATGATCGGAGTGGGCGCGTTTCCTCTCGCCGTGCTCATCACCGGATGCACCATCATGGATTTGGTCGGCCAGGAAAAACCGACGTGGAAAATCATCGCTGGCTCGTCCGTGGTGCGCTTGGTGCTCGTGCCAATCGTCATGCTCACCGCCGCAAAATGCCTGCCCATCGCAACTGAACTGCGCCAAGTGCTCGTCGTCCAGGCCGCGATGCCAGCCGCCTTAACGCCGATCATGCTAGCCCGCATGTATGGCGGACGACCGGCCATCGCGGTACAAATCGTCGTTTGCACCACGGCATTGAGCATTATTTCACTGCCCTGGATCATCACGCTTGGGTGCCAGTGGATCGGCCTCCAACCGCTGCTGCCCTGACTACGGTCACCGATCCATCTGTGACTCGCGACAACCAGTTGACAGCACGCGGCGCACGCCTTCCACTGACCTCAATGAACGACCACTCCGCCATTCTCATCGACCTCGCGCTGGCCGAAGACCTCGGCTCGGGCGACGTCACGTCGCAGTTCTTCGTGCCCGCCGACCGCAGAGCGCGCGCATTTGTCACGGCGCGCCAAGGCGGCGTAGTTTCCGGGGTGGAATTGGCGGCGCGCGTTTTCTCAAAGGTGGACCCCACCTTGGTCATCGAGCCGTTGATTCCAGACGGCAGCCAGGTGAGCGAAGGCGCGCGACTCATGCTCGTCGAGGGCAGCGCCCGCTCGATCCTAAGCGCCGAACGCACCGCCCTGAATTTCCTCCAACGCCTGAGCGGGGTGGCCACCCTGACCGCCCGCTACGTCGATCAAATTCACGGCAGCGCCGCACACATCCTCGATACCCGCAAAACCACCCCGGCCTACCGGATCTTGGAAAAACGCGCCGTCGTCCACGGCGGCGGCGTCAACCATCGGCTCGGCCTCTACGACCGCGCCATGGTCAAAGATAACCACCTAGTCGCCGAAGGCGGCACCGCTGAGCTGCAAGCGGCTATCCACCTGTTACTGGCCGCGAAGCCGGGCATCGAAGTCGAACTGGAAGCCGACACCCTCGAGCAAGTTCGGACGTTTCTGGCTCTCGAGGGCGTCGCCCACATCCTCCTCGATAACATGACCCCCAGCGAGTTGCGCGCTGCCGTCGCCGCGCGCGGGTCGCGTGTCACACCCCAACTTGAGGCGAGTGGTGGGGTCACCCTCACGACCGTGCGCGAGATCGCCGAAACCGGCGTCGATTTCATCTCGGTCGGTGCACTCACTCACTCCGCACCCGCCATGGACATCGGCCTAGATTTTATGCCGCTATGACGATTTCCCGCCACCACCCATGAGCGACGAATTCAGTGCCGACGCGTTCCCAGAGCCATTCCGCCTGCTCGTCCGGGCCTCCGCAGGCTCCACCAACGACGAACTGCGCGCCCTGGCACAGGCCGGTGCTGGCGATGGTCTCGTCTTGCTCGCATTGCGCCAAACCACCGGCCGGGGCCGCCGCGGCGCACCATGGTTTTCACCACCTGCGACGTCGCTCGCCTTTTCCATTCTCCTGCGCCCGAACGAGCCGAAACCGCTGTGGCCACGCCTCGCACTCGCCGCCGGCCTGGCCGTCGCCGAAGCCGTGGAATCGTTTGGCGTCCACGCCGGCATCAAATGGCCGAACGACGTCTGGATTGACCATCGGAAACTCGCAGGCACCCTGGTCGAAGCCGGCCAGGATTTCGCCATCGTGGGCATCGGCCTCAACATCAACACCCGCGAGTTCCCACCTGAAGTCGCCGATATCGCGACTTCGCTCAGCCTGGCAACTCAACGCGATCACCCGCGCCAGGGCGTGCTCACCGCCATCATCCGCCGCTTCGCTCGCCGCCGCCTCCAGATCGATGGCGATTTCGACGACCTGCTCGCCGCCGTCCGCCACCGTTGCGTCCTCACCGGCCAGCGCGTCACGCTGACCACCGCCAATGGCCAAAAATCCGGCGTGGTCGAAGGCATCGCGCCTGGCGGGGAATTATGGCTGCGCTCTGCCGCCGGCCTCGAGCGCTTGATCCAAGCCGACGAAATCCGCATCCAACCGGGCAACTAGCCTCGGCAATTCTATCAAAAATCACCATGCAGGAAAGCTTTTGGCATCAACGATGGGCGCAGAACGAAATTGCATTTCACCTGCGCGCCGCCAACCCACTGCTCGTGAACTATTTTAGCGAACTGGCAGTGCCGGTTGGGGGCCGCGTGCTGGTCCCGCTGTGCGGAAAAACACTCGATATCCATTGGTTGCTCGCTCATGGATATCGCGTCGTCGGCTCGGAACTCAGTCAAATCGCAGTCGAACAGTTATTCTCGGATCTTGGCGTGACACCCGAAATTACCATCATCGACCACGTCAAGCGGTATCGCGCCGAATCCATCGACCTCTGGGTTGGCGATATCTTCAACTTGTCCCGCAGCCTCATCGGCCCAATCGACGCAGTCTATGACCGAGGCGCTTTGGTGGCGCTGCCCGATCCCATCCGGGCTCGCTATGCGGCCCACCTGACCCAGATCACCGCGCAGGCGTCACAATTGCTGATCAGTTATACCTACGACCCTAGTCTTCACGCAGGCCCGCCGTTTTCGGTTAGCCACGAGGAAGTCGGCCGACACTATCAGAAATACTACAATCTGAAGCTCCTAGTCAGCGCCGACGTCGTCGGTGGATTGAAGGGAATGTATCCGGCCTCAGAAAATGTCTGGCACCTGAAGAAAAAAATGGAGGGCCACCCAGGACAGTTAGATTGACCCCCACCCATCAGGGCGCGCAGTTTGGAAGTGAATTGGCGCACCACTGTGTGGGTGCCGCAGCGTAAGCTGCCATGCGTGAAGCAGCAGTGGCTGGGCGGTAGAATCACGCGACCGAGTCTCGCCGTGCCCCATGTCCGGGAGATAGGTGAGATCACCGACAACCGGAAACCCGAGTTGCCATAGATGACGGCGGATTTGCTCGGTCCGACCCGCAGCAAAAGTAGCCTCTAACAAACAGGTGCCGTCCGAACTTCGGTCGATCACCTGGAAGCCGGTGCTCAACGGTCGCTCGTCGAGCGGGTGGGCCCCGCACCCAGCAGGCGTGCTAGCAAAAAACGTATCGTCTGATGGGTGGCCGTGCGCGCGAACGAGGTAACGGTGGTCCACCGCACCGTCGAGAAACTGGCGCTGGAGGAGGCGAGCAAAATGGCGGGTGCGCGCAAAGATGACTAGGCCCGTGGTGTGGGCATCGAGCAGATGAGTCGGGCGCAGCGGCTTGGGAGCGTAGGCGAGGTTCAGCAGGTGCTGCAACGTATTGCGGTGAAAGCTCCCCCCGGCGTGCATCGGCAGCGGCGCTGGCTTGTCAACGACCACTATCGCCTCGTCTTCATGCAGCAACTCGATTGCCGACGACACCGGTGGCTCAACGGCCGCCGGAAAAATTTGGATCACCCGCTCGCCGCCACGCACCCGGTGGTGGTGACCGCGGACGGTGCCGCAGTAGTTTTGGAGGTGACCGGCGTCGCAATGAGCGGACCATCCGGCTGTGGCGACGTGCGGAAAGATCTCACCGAGTGCCTCCAGCATGAGTCGCCCGTCGTGGGCGGCCGGAATCTGAATGGCACGACGGTTTTCGCATGCCACCGAACCAGGCAATGGCAGCGCCCCCCGTGTGATCGCCGCCTGCCGATGGCCAATCCGCTCGGCCATACGCTCTGACTCGCTTTTGAAACAATGCGGACAACTCACCCCGACGACATACTGCGGGTCACCCTGATCGGCGGCGCTCAGCGGTGCCTGGCAGGCAAAGCACACCGCGTGGCCCGACTCGCGCAGTGCGGGGTCCACGCCCACCCGCTGGTCGAACACAAAACACTCACCCTCGTAGTGCGCCCCACCGCATTCCTCAAAATACTTGAGAATCCCCCCGTCGAGTTGAAAAATGTTTTGGAACCCTTCGTGTTCCATGAATGGACCCGCCTTCTCGCAGCGGATCCCGCCCGTGCAGAACATCACAACTGGCTGGTCCTTGAGTTCCTGCGGCATGCGGCGCACTGCGCTTGGAAACTCGCGAAATGTGTTGATGCCGGGAATGACAGCCCCTTTGAATGTCCCGAGCTTAATTTCGTAGTCATTGCGCGTGTCCAGCAAGGTCACCGGTCGCCCCTCGTCGAGCCAGCGCTTGAGCACACTGGGCGCAATCTTCGGCGAGGTATAATTGGCTGGGCGGATATTTTCGACTCCGAAGGCAATGATTTCCTGCTTCACCCGCACCAGCATGCGGTTGAACGGTTGCTGGTCGCTGAGGCTAATTTTTGGTGCCAACCCCGCAAGGCCAGGAATCTCTCGCAGTCTCTCCAGCAGCAAATCAATGGACTCCGCCGCCCCAGCGACGAACAGGTTGATCCCCTCCCGACTCAGCAGAATCGTCCCTTTAAGCCCCCACCCTTTGCACCGGTCAATGAGTTCCGCCCGCAGCCCCTTCAGCCCGCTGAGTTCAGTAAAACAGTAAGTCGAGATGTTGGTGACAGTGGACACGCCGACAATCAGCACCAGATCCGGCCCATTGCGAGTGAAGAATTGTGGGGGGCAACCCTGCACGCCACGGATCCGCGTAGTTCTCCGCATCGCGCACGATGGTTTTTGTAAGTATCTGAAGGGGCGGCGGGGGGGGTCCTTTAAAACACTAGTGCCCTCGTCAGAGAAACGCTTGGCATACTAAGTGTTGTACTTGATTCATGCCAAAAGCTCTTCCTCCTCTGCAAATAAGTTCCAGCCAAAAGACCGAAGTGGAGCGCCTATCTCGCAGCCGAACTGGATCTGGGGGAGTTGCTTTGCGCGCACGCATGATGCTTCTCGCCGCGGAGAGGGAGCCAAACCGGAAGATAGCACTCAGGTTCGATATGAAAGCGCACCCGCGTCGTCGACCTCTTCCCGAGCGAGGAATCTCCCCTAAGGCTCGTCACCGGCGTCCTCATCGAGGTCTCCGAAACCTGGGAAACCGGCAAAGCCTACATCACTCTCAGCTAACAGAAACCAAACCAAAAAAACGAACCCAACCACCTTCAGAAAAAGTCATCAGCCGCTTTAACAGAAAAAGATTTGCGCGGACAGTGGCTGGATCGCCACCCACTTGTGAGCTTTCACTTTACCCCGACCCATGCATCCTGGGTGAATTTGGTTGCGTGATTCTTGAGCATCCTGACCCGCACGGGCCTGCAGCAGCGGGTCCATACTTCGGGCAAAACGCTCGAACGGTTTATCAAATTCTTCATCGAAATATATAACCATAGTTGCGTACCGTTTACCTGGACCAAAAAACCAGATAAACTCCACAAAATCATCCAACTAACTAAACTCACCCAGGAGGATGGCTTCGTATGATGCGCCCTCTATTTATCGGACGACGCACTGGCTTACCGTGATTGAATAGATAATAGAGAACCGGCACCGCCATCCGGCTAATGAGTAGGCTCGCAACCTCGCCCGCCATCAGTGCAATGGCCAACCCCTGGAAAATCGGGTCCGCCAGAATGACGGCGGCCCCGACAATGACGGCCATAGCGGTGAGCAGCATCGGACGAAAACGCACAGCCCCAGCATCAATGACAGCCTCGCTCAATGCCATACCTTCGCTCAGCCGCAACTCAATAAAATCCACTAGTATAATTGAATTCCTAACAACTATTCCACCGCCAGCCATGAAACCGATCATGCTGGTGGCGCTGAAAAAGGCCCCCATCAAGCCGTGGGCAGGAAGGATGCCGATGAGCGAAAATGGGATTGCAAGCATAACGATGGCCGGAGTGATGAAGCTGCGGAACCAGCCAACCATCAGCACATAGATCAGAATCAAACAAGCGGCGAAGGCGCTGCCGAGATCGCGGAATACTTCGAGGGTGATGTGCCACTCGCCATCCCACTTGAGAGCTGGCTCGGCATCGGTAAATGGCATGCTGGCATTGAGGATTCGCAGGGCCGCGGCGCGGCCTCCAAGCTCGCGGCCATCAATTTTTTTCAACTCCTTGTTCATCTCAAATATCGCATAAACCGGACTTTCCACGACACCCGCTACATCACCAATCACATAGGTAACAGGCATTAAGTTTTTATGATAGAGGCTTTTCTCCACCGTGCCATGCTCGACGGTGACGAGCTCACGCAACGGCACCAGAGGGCAGACGGACGTGCCCGGCTCGGGCAGAGCATTAGCATCGCCAGCGCGCACTCGAAGCGCTAACAACTCAGCCGTAGTTGTTTTAGCGGCGCGGGGGATTTCAAGACGGATGTTGACGTCCTCCTTTTCAGCTGGCTGATGGAGCAAATCGACAGCCTCGCCGGCGACGGCGATTTTAAGGGTTTGGGAAATGGTGGCCGCACTGATCCCGTGCAGCGCGGCCTTCTCCTTGTCGATGACGAAGCGGTCCTTCGATTGATCGGCCTCATGATACCAATCGACATCGACCACACCGGGGGTTTGCTTGAAAATTGCCCGCACCTTATCGCTTAGCGCGAGGCGGGACGCTTCATCGGGGCCATAGATCTCTGCCACTAATGTTTGGAGCACGGGCGGGCCGGGCGGCACTTCGGCAATGGCAACCCGCGCGTGATAGCGCTCGGCAATGGCTGCTAGGCGTGGGCGAACACGCGTGGCTATGGCGTGGCTTTGTGCGTGACGGGCGTGCTTGGGCACCAAATTGACCTGAATATCGGCGATGTTCGCGCCGTGACGCATAAAGTAATGGCGCACGAGACCGCTGAAATTAATGGGCGCTGCCACCCCTACATAGACCTGCCAGTTGGCGACTTCCGGTTCATTGCGGATGGCGGCCGCCATCTCGCGGGCGACGGCGGCGGTTTGTTCGAGAGCGGCGCCCTCCGGCATGTTGAGAATGATTTGAAACTCGCTCTTGTTGTCAAACGGCAGCATTTTCACTTTCACCCAGCCGAGAATAACCGTGGCGAATGAGGCGAGCAGCAACAAGGAGATTCCCGCTAGAAACACAACCCGCCAGCCGGCATGATGAATCAACGGCCCCATCACCCGCCGGTAAAGCCGGGTGAACGCATCCTCTTCATGGTGCGTTGAAGGCAAGCCCGCAAAATCATTAGAATGACTCGTGCTACGTGGTTGCTGTCTGCGGTCACGATATTTCCCTCCCCATGCCAGGATTCGGATAGACGCCCACGGCGTGACGATGAAGGCGATCAGCAGCGACCAAAACATGGCCGCGCTCGCCCCAATTGGAATCGGCCGCATGTAGGGACCCATCAAGCCGCCCACAAACGCCATGGGCAACACCGCTGCAATCACCGCAAACGTTGCCAGCAGTGTCGGATTGCCCACCTCATTGACAGCCTCCACAGCGATGGCCGACCAATTGCGACCAATGTTAGATGGCAGTTGGAAATGGCGGACGATATTCTCGACCACGACGATGGCATCATCGACGAGGATGCCGATGCTGAAAATCAGCGCAAACAGAGTGATCCGGTTAAGCGTGAACCCATACAGGTAAAACACTAACAACGTGAGGGCGAGCGTAGCCGGGATGGCAACGGCGACAATGCCCGACTCGCGCCAACCGAGAGTAAGCCAAATAAGCAGCGAAACACCGAAAATCGCGATACCCATGTGCTCTAACAATTCATTCGACTTATCGGCTGCGGTCTCTCCATAGTTGCGAGTAACATCCACGGTGACCTCAGCTGGAATCAGCGTGCCTTTGAGCATCTCTACCTTGCGCAGCACTGCGTCAGCTACAGCAATCGCATTGGCACCGGGACGCTTGGCGATGCTCAGGGTGCATGCCGGTTCCTCGCGGTGAGAGCCCGCACCAAATAACACATATTGGCTGGTTTCCTCGCTACCATCGACCACCTCTGCCACCTCACGCAGATAGACAGGCCGCCCACCGAACACGCCAATGACCACGTTACCGACATCCTCGGCCGATGTGAGAAACGCCCCCGTTTCAACCAGCACCTCGCTGTTCGATGAAGTAATGGCTCCCGCGCGGAATTGGCGGTTGGCTTGCTGCAACATCGGCACGAGGCCCACCGGGCTGAGGCCGCGCGACGCCAGGCCGGCGGGATCGAGGATGACGCGCACGGCCCGCCTGGCTCCTCCGATCAGGGTGGTTTCTGCAACTAACGGAACCTGTTTGATGGATTCCTCGACTTGAGCGGCGAGCCGCCGCAGCGTGAGATGGTCGTAGCGGTCACTGTGAAATGTCAGCCCCAGGATCGGCACGTCATCAATGCTCCTGAGTTTAACCAGCGGCGCACTCACCCCGGGCGGGATCCGATCGTAGTTGGAGCGAAGCTTTTCAGTAAGCTTGACCAAGCTGGTCTGCGGGTCCTCACCCACCTTGAAGCGCACGATGACTAGGCTCTCGCTGTCGCGCGATGTCGAGTAGATGTACTCCACGCCGGGCATCTCCCACAACAACTTCTCCATTGGGCGCGTGGCACGCTCCTCGACTTCCTTGGCGCTGGAGCCTGGCATAGCGACCATCACATCGACCATGGGCACTTTGATCTGAGGCTCCTCCTCGCGCGGCAGCAGGAGGATGGCTGCCACGCCTAACAATACCGCAGCAATGATGATGAGCGGGGTGAGTTTGGAATCAATGAAGGCAGCCGCGATGCGGCCCGCAATTCCTAGCGAAGCAGGTTGTTGTGATGCGTCACTCATGGCTGTGGGATCACGGTCTGACCATCACTCAGGCGTGCGACGTCGCTTGTCACCACCGGATCGCCCGGCTCAACACCTGCTAGAATCTCTATGCGCCCACCTAGCAGCTTGCCGGATTTAATCAGGCGCAGAATGGCGTGGTTTTCCCTCACGACAAAAACGGCTTCGATCTGGCCGCGCTTGAGCACCGAACTGCGCGGCACCCATAACAGCTGGACAGACGCCACGGGCACCGCCACCCGCCCGAATTGCCCGGGCCTCAAGTCGGAGTCGTCTGGCAGGTCCAGTTTCACTAAAAACGTCCGGCTGACTGGGTCGGCGACGGGGGAGATTTCCACCACCTGGGCGGCCAGCGGATGAGGCGATGAGGGGATCGTGACGGCCAAGGTCGCCCCCTGCTTGACTCGATCTAGCAGGCTTTCCGGGAGGTCGATTTCAAAGCGGAGTCGTGCCGGGGACTCCAACTCCATGAGTGGCTTACCCGGCATCGCGAGGTCGCCAAGTTCGGCGAGCTTGCGGGTGACGATGGCATCGAAGGGCGCGGTGACGCAGGCGTAGCCGAGCATCGTTTCAGCTTCGGCGAGGCCAGCCATTGCCACATTGACGCGGGCGGCAGCCGTATCGAGCTCCTGTTGGCTGGTGGCTTTGCTGGCGATGAGTTGCTGTTGGCGGCTCCAATCCCGCCGCGCCTGATCTAACACCCCAGCCGCCTGCTCGCGGCGGGCACGGATTTCCTGGACATCCAACTCCGCCAGCACCTCGCCGGCGCGGACACGCTGACCCGGGACGACGAGGTATTGGCGGATGCGACCGCTGACCTTGGCCTCAATCACGGCGCGTTGTTTCGAACGCACGGTGCCGACGATCTCTTCGGTGGCTTGGCAGGTTTCTTGGGTGGCAGGGGAGACACGGACCGCCACGCTGGGCATGGAGTCGGTGGCCACCCCGCCACGCTGGGGTGGCTTGCACGCGCCAGCTAACAGCGAACTAATCACGAGGACGTGGAATGCTTTCATAGCAAATTCTAGTTTCAGAAATTCTAATGCGATTCAAAGGTAGCGGTAACAAGCTACCCAGGCCGTCCGCCAGACGGATGGTGGCGCTCTCTAGCAGCAGCATCCGCTGCTAGAACAACCCGTATGCCCGCGCTGGTTCCACGGCATGCGCGCAATGAGTATCGCCATCGGACAATAACCGGTGATACCGGCCAGCATCAACCCCACGCCCACCAACCCGCTTAGAGCGTACCCGCGTGGGTCCACCAACCAACCTAGCAGCACGCCCGCCGCCACCAGAGCACCTGCGGCAATGAACACCTGGCGTTCTAGCGGCAGCGCGAAGCGTCCACGAATCACTGGCAACCCTGCTTTTTTCCAGGCACTCAGGCCACCATCTAACACTAAAAAACCCACCCCGCCTGCCGCCGCTAACTTGTTCGCCGCACGCAGTGCCCGCTGGCCCGACTGACAGACGACGACCCGCACCGTTGCGTCCGCGGCCGTCGCCAACGCCGCCGCGCAGTCCAACGTGTCCACTGGCATCAACACCGAGCCGTCCACATGCATCGCCGCGTATTCCGCTGGCGTCCGCACATCGATCAGACTGACCCGCGCTCCGCTCTCCATGGCGGTCCGTAACTCTTGTGCCGTCATCGTTTTGGCTTGGTTCATGTTTTTACTTGTTGGTTTGATTTAGATGTTTATATAACCATTCAGCGATATGAAGCAAGCAAAAAAAACCACTTCTGTGCTCAGTCCGGCGGAATTGGAGCGATTGGCAGAGTTGTTTCGGAGTTTTGCCGAGCCGACGCGGCTGGCGCTGCTCCAGGAATTGAAGTCTGGTCCGCAGAGCGTCAACGAGTTGGTGGCGGCGCTCACCACCACGCAGGCGAATGTTTCCAAGCAGCTGAAGCACCTCCATCAGGCAGGGTTGATTTCACGCACCCGTATGGGCAACTCGGTCATTTACGCCATCACCGAGCCATTCGTGTTAGAGATCTGTGCATTGGCATGCAGCAAGCTCAACCGCGACGTCCAAAAGCTACTGAAGCTGCGGTTTTAGGGCGGCCACCGCCGTGGCCGAGTCGTCCGCCCGTCAAGCGATTCGACAGCTGGCACGCTCTCACTGAGGGGCTTTATCGAGACCGAAGGCATCATGGACGACGCGGGCGGCCGTCTCGATCAATGCTTCGTCCACGGTGACGGCGATTTTGATTTCCGAGGTCGAGATCATGCCGATGTTGATACCGACTGCGCCGAGCGCTCGAAACATCGTTGCCGCTACCCCGGAGTGAGATCGCATCCCAATGCCCACCGCCGAAAGCTTGGCGATGCCTGCTTCGGTCTCGATTTTTGCGTGCGGGGCGAGCTCGGCGAGCACGGGTTTGAGTGCCACCTGCGCCTTGCCCAGATCGCTCGATGGCATCGTAAACGAATGGCGGGCGAAACCATCGTGAGCGATGTTAGAAACGATCATGTCGAGGTTGATTTCTGCCTCGCCGATGGCCCCGAGGATGCGACCGGACATGCCGGGAGCGTCTGGGATGCCGGTGATGGTGACACGTGCTTGCGCGCGTTCGATTGAGATGCCGCGGATGACGACATTTTCCATGTGGGGATGTTCTTCTAACACGAGGGTACCGGGATGATCGTTGAGTGACGAGCGGACTTCAAAGATGACACCAAATTTTTTTGCGAACTCGACCGAGCGCGACTGCATCACTTTGGATCCAGACGAGGCCATTTCGAGCATTTCGTCATACGAGATGCTGGGTAGTTTGCGGGCGGTGGTGACGATCCGCGGGTCGCAGGTATAGACGCCATCGACATCGGTGAGGATTTGGCAAACATCGGCCTTGAGTGAGGCGGCCACCGCAATGGCCGTGAGGTCAGATCCGCCGCGTCCGAGCGTGTGGATCATGCCATTGGGGGTGACCCCTTGAAAGCCAGCCACGACCAATGTTTTTCCTTCGCTGAGAAACCGGGACATGAGCGCCGGGTCCATGTTGAGGATGCGACCGCGGGTGTGAGCACCCGTGGTGTGAATGCCCGCCTGACGCCCGGTGATGGACACCGCGTCCACGCCCAAATCCTGGAGCGCCATGGCAACCAGCGCGATCGACTGCTGCTCGCCGGTGGCTAACAACACGTCCAACTCCCGCTCGCTCGGGATGCTGGAAATCCCCTTGGCCATCCGAATCAGCCCGTCGGTCACCCCCGACATGGCGGAAACCACGCACACCACTTGATTGCCTTCATCCCGGGTGCGTTTGATGCGCGCAGCCACATTGCGGATGCGATCGAGGGAACCGACGGATGTGCCGCCATATTTTTGAACGATGAGTGCCATGACTGGAGCGACGCGCAGTGAACCGGATCCAGGTGAATTTGGCAAGGACCATGGAAAATCCTTGCTCAAAAGACTCAGCCCCACGCGTCACTCCAGTCGCTTGGCAACCGCAGCGGCTTACCCGCCGGCATCGAAACAAGCGCCAGCGCCTGGCGCGCAGTGACCAGCGGCAAGCCGTCCGACTCGCGAATCATCTCGAAGGCACACCAAAAGCGCGCCCGGGTGAGCTCCTCAAGCCGACCACGGATGAGCAACCAATCGCCCAGTTTTGCCGGGCGCTTGTAATCGATTTCACTTCGGGTGACCACCGGGAAAACCTGGCTTGCGGACATCGTCGGGAGATCCATGCCCATCAACGCAGCAAGCCGAGTGCGGCAGGTTTCAATCATCCTCAGGTAGGCGAGGTTATGCACCACTCCTCCACAGTCCGTATCGAAAAACATCACTTCTTCACGGGTTTCCATGCTCGGGCGTGGGCTGCACATGCGCGTAACCTGAGGTATCCTGAGGCAATCTGCAATGTTCGCTTGTGGCCGCACGCTGGTTCAGCGTAACTACCAACCGAATGACGATGGGTGGACGACCAGCGCGGTGGATCGCAGGCATGCTAGCGAGTATAGGCGTGGCTCTTTGCGCCGACCCATTCCCCCCACCCGCCGAAGGTCCGCTGGCATTCCGCAGAGACCAAATCCCGCTGGACCCGGAGTCGATGGCGAACATGTCCCACCAACTCGAGGCGCTGGCCCGAAGCCGAAACCTCGTCACCGCGCGCGACCGCCGGGGAACCGCCCAGATGCTGGCGCTGGCCATCGCGTTGGACCCCGCCAACTCAGCCGCCAGGGAGTTGGTGGCTGAATATCAAAAACCCTACCCGTCGCCCGCCGCCATCGATGGCACCCAGCGTGACCAGCCGAGCACCCAGCGTGACCAGCCGAGCACCCAACTCGCCCAGTGGTGCGCATGGCTCGATCGGCCAGAGGCCGGCCACCACGGCAATGCACTCGCCGCCTGTCTCCATGACATCCTGGCCGACCCACAAAACCCACAACCCCACGAAGCGGGCGCTTGGGACGGATGGGTCCCCAATATTTCCGCCTACCAGGCGCAGGAACTCGCTAAGCCGCCGTCCAGCCAATCACCCGCCGCCGATCGCCCCGCTAGGCAGGAAATCCCGCTCAGCGCGGCTGAAGTCCAAATCCTGCTGTGGCAAAAAACCGGTGATTTTGATGCGATCCACTGGGCTCTCGTGCCCGCGCCGCTCCAGATGACCGCCATCAAAATGGCCAATGATGACCGTGGCCAAGCGCCACCCTTGACCATCGCCATCGGGTCCAACCCGCACGCTGGCACCTTTGCCAAAACCCGAGAAACCCTCAACCTCCTCATCAAATCCCAGCATAACCCACTGCCCTCCGGCTACCAAATCCTCATCAACAGCCCACAACTCGAACGATCACTCCAAGCGCCAAAAACCCAATCCCTCAGCGCCGCTGCCGCCGTGCTCGCCAGCGCCGCCGTCACCGGCCGGATCCCAGAGGCCATCATTCTCGGCCAAATCGACGAGTCCGGCGCCTTCCTCCTACCCACCGACCTCTGGGAACAACTCCAAGCACTCGGCAACGGGCACGGCCAACGCCTCGTCCTGCCTACCGCCGCCGCCACCTATCTGCCCTCACTCCTCGCCACCGGCAAACCCGAGTTTTTCCTCGAATACGAAGTGTTGCTCGCCGCAAATTTCCAACAACTGCTAGATGCATCATCTAAAGATCCGACCCCCGCTCTCGAAAAAACTACCGGCCAATTCCGCGAGGTCCGCGACCGAGCCGGCAACCAGGACATCCACCAATATCTATCGAACCGCTTCGTGCGCCAGCGTCTCGCAGAAATGGCGCAGCAGGTGCCCAGCCATGCCTCTGCTAGGATGCTTCTCATGCAAGCCACGGGTGCCCGCCCGCAACTCGTGCCGCGCGCGGTACTCGCCGCCGAACTCCGCCGCGCCATCGAGCCCATGGCGTGGATCTCGCGCCCTGCCGCCTACGCCTCGCCTGCAAATAGCCCCCCCCAGCAAGACTACCCGCGCCGCCTGCTCAGCGCCGCTGATAGCGCCAACCTCGCCACCACCATCGAGCGGTGCCACACGAGCGTCGAGGCCCTGGACCGCCTCGCCACAAAAAACGAACACGATCTCATCGATCAAACCCGCAATCTAATTTCCTCGCTGCGCTCCTTGGAGCGAGCGACCCGCCGCCGCGATGATTTTTATAGCGTCGCCAAAGCCATTCGTTCTGCCACCGATGATTTCACCACGCCTCATCAACAACTCTGCCAAAAACTCGACCGCGAGTCCGCCCAGTGAACCGCCTCGCTGCCCCTGCGGCCCTCGTTTGCCTCAATAAAGTCAGCCGTCGCAGAGTCGCCATCCGCTCCATTCGACCCCCGACACTGAGCACGCAGCAGCTTGCGTCACTCTTTTGTTCGAGGGATGGCTCACGGCTCAGGGGGCTTTCCAATCGGGGAACTCGGCCTTGAGTTGCTGGCGGTAGGGCTCTGCCTCGGTCGGATCACCCTGCTGGTCGAGGGCGGTGATAAGTTTCCAGAGAGCAAGTGGTTTGAGGTCCTTATCCTCGTGAAACTTGACGACGATGAGGAATTCGGCGGCGGCCTTTTTCGGGTCGGCGGCCTGAAGTTCGAGGTTGCCTAGCAGGATGCGAAGGCCTGCGCTGGTGCGCCCCTGTGGCCGGAGCGCGAGCGCGTCATCAGCGGCCTTACGGGCCTCCGCTGGGTGGTCGAGAGCTAACAATGCGCGCCCGAGATCCAGCATACCATCGGCCTTCCAGGCTGAGTTATCTTCGACGGCCAGAACGTTGGTAGCGGCGGTAAGGGCTCCCGCAGCGTCGCCGGTTTCGAGGCGAGCCTTGGCGAGGTAGCGCCAGACTTCCTTGGCGGTCGCGCGCGGTTCGTCGGGACTGGCAATGAGGGTAAGGCACTTCGTGGCCATGACGAAATCGCCGGCGTTGAACGCTTGCAAGCCTGACCACTGGAGAATTTGAGGGGGGATATCCGCTGGGTAATGACCGGCGATGGCGAGGTTGATTTCAGCGGCGAGCTTGGCGGTGTCCTGCGCGGCAAAGTAACCCAGGGCGAGCAGGATGCCGGCATGCTTGCGGTAGGCATCGGGGCGTAATGCGCGGGCCTTTTCGAGTGGGGCGATGGCGTCCTTGGCGGCATTGGTTTTCACCAACCCCCAGCCGATCCAGTAGTTCGCCTCGGCCTGGAGGTTCTCGCTGAGGTTAGACACATGTCCTAACAACCCTTGATAGCGGGCGATCATGTCAGGGATATTGCTGGCACTGCGGCGCATCCGCGCCGACTCTAACCACGCAAATGACGCCAAATCCTCCGGCATGCCCACTGCAGTTAGGCGGTCAAAGTCCGCGATCGCCTTCTGCGGATCGTCAAGTTCGGCATAAGCTTTAGCGCGTTTACCGAGGGCCGAGGGCACGCGCGAATCCTCCGGGTAGTGGGTAATGAATTCGCTCAACGAGCGGATGGCACCGCGCGGGTCACCGGCGGCGGACAGGCACCACCCGCGCTGATAGAGAAGCCCAGGGCGGTTACTGGCCTCCACCGAGCTGGCGTTGATCTCGTTGTACACCTTGGCTGCGGCTGCCACATTATTATTAGAGAAGAGAGCCTCCGCCTTCATCATCAGAGCGGTGTGAATGCGCGTGTCCTGCGGGCGGCTTGATTGATAGATCTGGAGGAATGCGTCCACCTGGTCGGGCAAATGGCTGCCCTCGATTTGGAAAAAGCACAGCAACCGGTAATACGATGCGTGAAATGCGAGGTCGCTATCGGGTTTGACGAGTCGTTCGACGTCGCGAAACAAGCCGAGAGCATCGGTTGGTTGTTTGAGGCGCATATAGGCGCGGGCGGCGAGCATGATGCGAGCCGCCTCGTTTTCACCATCAGCCTTGACGGCCGCAGAGCGGAACAATGCGATGACCCCCTTGTAGTCGGCTTTGGCAAAAAGGTTGGCCATCAACGCACACTGTGCGTCCACCCGGAATCCCTCCATCCCTGGCGTACGCATGATCAGGTTCAAATAGCGCTCGGCACTCTCGCTCTGGCTGAGCTTGGTCGCGGTGAGCGCTGCGTGCAGCGCAGCCTCACCCCGGATCCTTGAGGGGGCCGGCGTGGCAACCACCTCATCGAATTGGACGAGCGCCTCAGCCAACTTGCCCGCACTCACCGCCAAGTGGCCGAGAGCCACTTTGGCTTGAGGAATGAACAATTCCCCCGCCGGGTCCTCAAGGACCTTTTTGAACAATCCGACGGCCTCGCGGTCGCGGCCGAGGAGCCGGTAGCAATTCCCGGCGAAGAACAATCCGCGTGGGCGTTCTTCAGGTTTGGTGGCATTGGCGGCATATCGCTCGAACATCGGCGCGGCGAACGCGTATTCGGCTTTGTTATAGTGGTCAGCAGCGAGTGTATAAGCGGCTGCGGCTGCCCATTTGCCCTTACCGTAGCGATTGAGCAAAGTGCTGAAGCAGCGCTTGCCGTCGTCAATTTGGCCGGCCTGATAGTAGCTATTGCCCAGATACCACCACACCAACTCGGCATTTGGATGGTTAGGGAACGAGGTCAGGTATTCGGCAAAGATCTGGGCCGCCCGCTGATAGTAATCCAGTCGGTTCGCGGGATCGGTGCTAGTTTGGGCGGCGTCGTAGAGGTTTTTACCGCGCAAAAAATACTCATTACCGGCATCCGGCGTGAGCGCCGGGTCAACCACCGCGGCGCGCGGCGTCTGGGCGACAGCGGAGCAGGTCAGGGCGAGCAGAATGGCGAGCAGTGGTTTCAAGGGTCGTGGGGCGAAGGGGTTGCCAGGCAAATCATTTGGCCGACGGCGGGCGTTGCGTCGCAAACGAAATATTCCAGATCCCGGCTTTCTGACAGGTATCAATGACTTCCACAATCCGCTGATAGGCCACCTTGCCATCGCCGCGGATCCGTACCGGTTGGTTTTTGAACTGGCGTGAGATAGCTGCGAGTTTGCTGTGCAGTTGGATTAAATCCACCGTGACGCCCTCGACTCGGATCGTTTCATCAGGCAAGACGTTGATGATGATTTCACCGCGCTGGCGGTCCGGTTCCGCACCTTCCTGCGCGGTCGGCACCGCAACGTTGAGCTCAGTCTCAGAGCGGCTGAACTGCCAACTGATGATGAAAAAACTTAACAGAAGCAGCAAAATATCAATCATCGGCGCCAACTGCATGGCGATCGGCGGTGGCTGACGATTCGTGAATTTCATCCGGGAATACTAGTTAGATTCCTTGGATGTCCTGGCGCTCACCGCCGAAGTGTGGCGGCACGGCAAACACAAAATCCTCGCGCCCACGTAACACTGGCACCGCTGGCACCTGGGCGTGGGGCGGTTGCTCCAATTCGCTGTGAAGCACTGCAACCAAGTGGGTGGCTGCCGCCTCCAGATCCCCAACATATTTTTGGACGCGGCCGCGGAAGAATGAATAAAATGTAAGCGCCACGATGCTCACGGCGAGGCCGCAGGCGGTGGCAATCAATGCCTCGGAAACCCCCTGGGCGAGGCCCATTTGGCGGACGCCTTGGACTTCGCCGGTGGAGATTTCAATGAATGCCTTGATCATGCCAATCACAGTTCCTAACAATCCGATCATGGGTGCGAGCGAGCCAATATCGGCAAGATACGTGATGCGGGAGGTCAGCATTCCTGCTTGGCGCGAACCTTCGGTTTGGGCGGCTTCGCGCACGTTTTCAAATGGCACGTTCGGGTTATTGACAATGAACTCGAGCATTTTGTGGGTGATGCGGGCCATGCATTCGTTGCGGCGCTGGCTGTACGCGATCAGGCTGTGGAAGTCGCGCTTGCGGATCATCGACTCGGCGGCAGCCATGAATCGATCACTGACGATCACATTGCGGCGGATGGTCAATAGGAACAACAGAATCAAAATCACCGTGACGACTGACATCAGCCCCAGCGGGAATATCATGAGTCCGCCCTTGGCGAGTACCTCTAAAAAATTAATCTGTTTGGCTAGCGGCTCGGCAACACCCGCGGCCGCCGCACCGGCGGTGGTAACCGCCGCACTCGCTATAGACGCGGATAAAACCAACCCCGCAGCGGAAAAATGAAGGCACTTCATGAACGTGGTAGGATTCTAGCTAGCTTGCGACCCAACGCAAGCACTGGCAACAGCCGGATGATCACGATGCGCCGCTGGAAAATAATTCACAGAACAGGGATAAAACGTCGAATTTCTAAAAGCCTAGGAAAAAACACGTCCAGCGAAATGCGGACCTCCGCCCATTCGGTTAGATGCCCGAATGGTCCTTGGATGTGCCACCGCCGGTACTCAGGAAGCGGTAATAGACCTCAAGCATCAAGGTACAGAGGCAGGTGCGGTAGGTTTTGTCACCGACGTATTCTGGACCATTGGCTCGGACCTCTTTGGTGCCACCGCCAGGGGTCTTCCAGGAGCCGTCAGCATCCTGGTTGTTGAGAATTTGATCGCGGAACATGCCATTGTATTGCTTCCAGTCTTCACCACCGCGCTGCATCATTGCCTGTGACTCGTAATAGTGGCCGTAAAGATCACAGAAGGTCGTGTTGTATTCTAACTTACTGTTCTCCAAGATATATTTGGCGCCCTTGTGAACTTCCATCGAGCCCTTCCCCCACATTTGGTTGCAGAGCATGCCGACGCCGGTAAGGCAGAAATAGCCGGCCTTGGCACCTGCATTGGCGTCGGTATATCCAAAGCCGCCGTTCTTATTTTGGCAGGTGCTGAGGTATTTGAGAGCCTTAGTGATACAGGTGGACATGCCGCGATAGTTGATGCCAGTGTGGCTGCACGCCTTGAGTGCTTGGATTTGCCAACCGGCGACGGAAACATCGGCGTGACCGCCTGTTTTAGTATAAAGATACGACCACCCACCCTTGTCGTGTTGGTTATCAATGATGAATTGACCACCTTTTTCAGCAACTTCGCGCAGGTTTGGAATCTCATGTTTGAGTTCCTTGCAGAAGGTATAGGCTTCGGCGAGTGCATAGGTGGCGATCGCGTGCTCATACGGCCAGCTGTTATCCGTGAATTTGCTGGCGAGCCGACCGTCGTTTTGCATCCCTAGATTCACTAGATAGACAATACCGCGCTGGACGGTATCGCCGAATTCCTCGGAGGCGGGAGTTTCACAATGGCCGAAATAGGCCAACAGCGCCAAGCCGGTCATGGCAGGTTTTCTACCAGGCCATGAGCCATCGGCTGCCTGGTTGGCTTGCAGCCAGCGCAACCCCTTGAGCACGGCGTCCTCGCATGCCGGAGTTCCGCCATTCTCCTTGAGGCGCAGGAGTCGGTCATCCTTGGAACAACGCTTGCCCATGGTCTCGGGAACCAACGCAAAAAGTTTGACGTTAGACCCATTGCCCATCCCCTCGGCACCAAAGCCTTTTTTCCCGGCCCCTTCCATTCCGCCGGTCATGCCACCGCCGCCGGTTAGAGCACTCAAGGCGGACATAGTTCCGAAATTATCGCCCGGGTCTGGGATGGAATACTGCGATTTCGCGCCTTCGGCAAAGACTCGCTTCACATTGCTCGACGGGGTGATTTGAGCGCGCTTCTTCTGCTGCACTTTCTGTGCGCTGCGGTCGCCACCGCCGCCACCGCCAGGCAGGAAATCGATTTTCTTTTCGGGGATGCGGGTAATTTGGAAGATCCAAACGGCACCGGCGAGGAGGATCACACCATGCACGAGCAGCGCGAAGGCAAGCGCGCCGCCACCCAATTTAGACCACAGTCCGAAACGGCGCTTGGCGGGCGCGATGTGGAGTTCTGGATGTTCGGCTTGGAGCGCGTCGTTCATGGCTAGATTGATTTGGTTCGTGCCCGCGCAATTACTCAGGAGCAACGGCTTGGAATGTCACATTGGCAATTTTGGCGCGAGTCAGTGCATCTAATACATCCACGACCCGCTCGTATTTTGCCTGCTCGTTGGCATAGATCGTAACGAGCACCTCGGCCTTCGAGGCGTCGCTACTCTCACGGAGTTGATTAAGGTTGGTGGCCAACTCGGGGAGAGACTTGCCCTTATCAGAGGTGGTATCGGTCGAGTCGAGCGGGTCTTCATTCAGATAGACCTGACCGTCATCTTCGATGCGGATGGCAATTTCATCGGGCATCACCGTGGCGGTTGGAGCCTCCTCAGTACCAGGCAACTTGGTATTGTGCGCGTTCTCCACCTTGATCGCTCCTGCTAGCACCATGAAAAACAACATGATGACGAATACCACGTCCACCATCGGTGCGATTTGGAAGCCCAGGTTCACCTCGGCACTCTGCTTGTGTTTGCGGCGTCTGCTCATCGGTAATTACTTATTAGAAGCCGCGAATGAGATGTCCGAGATGCCACTTTCGGCCACGGTATTGAGCACCCGCTGCACCTCCACTGCTGGCAAAAGACGGTCGCCGCGGATGACGGCACGCACCTTCTCGTCCTTGGTTTTACGATCCTGAAACCGTGGCACGAGATCGGCCAGATTGGCGTATTCGTGGTCGTCCACTTTCACGAACGCTTTGCCTAGCGCGACATCCCAGCGCACGTTGATTGGGATTTCGTGTTTGGACATTTCTGGGTCGCGTTTTTTGGCGTTGGGCGAGATCGGCAGGACGATCGCTTGGTCCACCTTTAAAACCTCTGCGGTCGTGATGCTCATGAAGAAAATGAGCAAGACGAGCAACACGTCGATCATCGGAGCGATCTGAAACTCCGGTTCGCCGCTTTCTGTTCCTCCTCCGCCGCTGGCCATGGATTTAAAGGTATGGGATTAATGATGGGTGCGCGCCGCGCATCACGCTTGAGCGGCAGCCTCGTCGGCACCGGCGATCCAGTTAGGAAGCGCGGCGTAGGTTTCTTCCTGACCGACGTCGGCGTCCTTGAGGTATTCGTAAGGAGCATTGCGGAACAGGCTTTCCGCCTCCTCCTGGAGGTGGTGGATGCCGCCCTGCAGCTTATTGCGCAGGAAATAGAACCCCATGAATGCTGGAATGGCGATGAACAACCCGGAAGCGGTGGCGATGAGCACCTCGCCAATGTGACCGGCTAGCGCGCCGGTGTCACCGATGCCGGACGTTCCCAGACTGGCGAACGCACCGCGCATCCCGGAGACCGTGCCTAGCAGCCCGACCATCGGCGTACAAACCCCGATAACGGAAAGATAGTTGATGCGGGTTTGGAGCGTTGAGTTGATTTTATCCACACCCGACAACAACGCCTCCTCCGTCGCATCCTTACCGTACCCGATCGAACCGAGCGCCGATTGCACCACCTGGGCAAACGGGCTGCTAGCGGCCTTCATCGACTGATAGGCACCGACGTAATCCCCGGCAAGGAACGCTTCACGAGCGGTCTGCACGTCCACATCTGGGGTCATTTTCTTGCTGTTGGTGCGGAACCAGACATCGATGATGAGCCAGACGGTAGCGATCGAGAACGCGCCAATCGGGTACATACACCATCCGCCTTCCTGGAGTACTTGAACGAAGGTTTTTTTAATGACCTTGGGAGCGACGGCATCCGCTGCGAAAACGCTCATCGGAAGGAACAGATACGCGGCTAGCGCGGCCGCATGGATGGTTTTTTTCATAGTTGGGTCGGGGCGATGGTTTGGAAAAATTAGGCGATTATTTGAGACTTTCAAGGCGCTTGTGGGCTTCATCCACAAGTATCGTGCCGGGCGCATCCCGCAACACAGAATTGAGCAACGCCATGGATTGCTCGCGTCGTCCGCTGAGTAATTCTTTGGACTCGTCACTGCGCGCCAGCAGGGTGATCAGATCGGCAGCTTGGATCTCGGCAGCGGCGATAAGCACCAGACCACCGGTGGGAGTCACGCCGGGCACCGCCAAAAAGGCATCCATGGCCTCGGGCAGGCGCTTCTCCTTCTTGCACAGCAGACCGCAGAAATACGACGCGTAGGCTCGAACATCAGCGGGCAGGTTATCAGTCGTTAGATCGCGTAGCGCCATCACCCGATCATCGGCAGCGACCGAGGCTGGCAGCAGGAGAGCCTTGCCAAGCGTCACAAACGGGTCGATCCCCTGCGCAGGTGTGGCATCCGAAATTTCCTTACCGAGAGCGGCACAGTCGGCATTGTCGCCGTTGAGTGCGTGAACGATCAATAAAGCGCGGGCGGATTCTAACCAGAAATTACCGGATATTTTTTCAGTGAGCCGGTGTTCTGAGACGATTGGCTCGAGGAGTTTTTGAGCGTCCTTGGGCTTGCCCATGAGCAACAGGGCGATCCCCTGGTTGATTGCCGCAGGCTTGCCGCCAAAAACATGATCGGCCGATTGCAGTGAGAAGATCGCGCCGATATTAAATCCATCAGCGGCGGTTTTAACCACCAGTTTATCTCCTTGCAGTGTGAGCGAGGAGATCCCAATTGAGCGACCATTCTGGAAGACGACCTGCGTGTTATCGAGGGCAGCAGACACGGCCATCAGTGACACGGTCATCAGGCCAGCCAGGCGGGCGGAACGGAAATTGGAGTGAGAATGCGCCATGGTCGGAGATTATTGGACCATACCCGCAGCTCTCTTCTGCTGTACGGTGTTTTGGAGTTTCGGGTGAGTGCTGAGCGCCTTGAGGTTTTCGGAGGCGATTTCCGTCTCCCCTTGCGCCTTGGCGGTTTCATAAGCCTGCCAGTAAGCTTCGGCGCAGATATCGGGCTGTGCCTGATAGGCCACATAGATCCGTTGATAGATTCCGTATGCCTTCTTGAGGAGATCGGTGCCCTCGCCACCGGGTGCCTTAGCCGCCATTTTACGATATATCTGACCTAACAAAAGGTACGCTTTACCGGCGGTTTCGCCGCGGAACATTTTATCCCCGACGATTTGTTCGGCGAGTTTTTTGGCGGGTTCCAACCGGTTGAGAGCGACCAGAGCCTCCAATTTTCCGAGGGTTGTTTCCTTGAAGCGAGACATGCCGGTATTGTTATCCAGAGCATCGTCGAAGATTTTTAGAGCTTCCTCGTATTGTTTTCGAGCGAGGGCGACGAAGCCCAGGCCAACCGGGCCGGCATCGGAGAACGTTGAATCATGGTAGCGGTCACACAGCCGCTTGAACATGATCTCAGCACCATCGAGGTTGCCGATCTTGATTAGGATGTCCCCACTAACCGAAAGCAATGCCGGGCTGAGGCCAGTTGGATCTTTGGCATTGGTAGTCGCAATCCCCTTCAGGTAGAGGTCGGCGCGGTCATTGCGCTTCAACAATTGCGCGAGGCGGGCGCGGGCGAAGTAGGTTCGCGCGGAGGTGGTGGCATTCTCCTTGCCAGCGGAAATTTTGTTGAGGACCTCGACAAGTTGTTTATCAATGGCATCGACATCGACATCCTTGGCCTTTTTCTTGGGGACTAGGGTTTTGACCAGTTCATCGATTAGAAACTCGACCTGGTCACAAGCCGGGTTGGCGAAGCGCTCGGACATAGAAGCCGCGAGCATAGCAGCGGCCTCGGCCCCCTTGCCATCGCGGGTGTACATCCGCGCCACCCAGGAGGCGGACAACAGGGCCAGCGCGCTGTCGGGTTTGCGCTTCATGAAATTTCCATGCAACGCGGCAATCTCCGACCACAACTGCCGCTTCTGTAAAATGGCCGTGGCGGAATCCAGCGCATATTGCATCACGTCATCCGGGCTGTCTGTTAGGACAGCCGCTTTATAGGCATCCAGCGCGGCACTCTCGTTGGTTTGCGTCTCGTTGGCCTTGGCAGTGGCGTCGATGCCCGCGAGCGGCCTCTTCTTGTAGGTGTCTGCTAGCAAGCAATACATCGAGCCATTGGCTGAATCATTCGGATGATCCTTGAGGAACGCCGTCAAATCGCGGATGATTTTTTCGCTTTGATCCTCCTCCTTGTCGTTGAAATCGATGAAGGAAAGCCGGTAGCGCATATCGCCGGCGTATTGGCCATCGGGGAAGCGGGTCAGATAGGTCTTACAGGACGCGAGGGTTTCCTTATACTTACCGCCCATGAAGTTGGCCATGGCGGTATAATAGAGAGCCTTTTCGACCAGTTCACTGTTAGGGAAATCTTTGAGGAATCGGGCGAGGAGTGGCGCAGATTCCTTGAAATTGCGCTCCATGAAGAATGCGAGTCCTTGGAAGAAGACATAACGTTCCAATGACTCGGAATGAGGGAACTGGGTTTCGAGGCCGCGGTAGAAGGAACCGACTTCCTTCCAGTCGCCGCTTTGGGCGATCACCTCGCCGGCCAGGCTAGCGACCTGTTCGAGGTTTTCGGAATTCGGGTACTTGCGAGTGAATAGATCGCACTTCTCCTTAATCTCAGGGATGTTCTGTAACTTGTTAAGAATCACGATCTCAGCATAGCTAGCCGCTTCCGCGTCGGGAGTGGCTGAGTATTTCGTGCGGATTGTCCGAAAACACACGAGGGCTTCCTCGTAGCGATCGAGAAAGAACAAACAACGCCCGCGACGCAGCAGCAACGCGGCGTCGAGGTCAGGCTTGTCCTCAACCAACTTCATGGCAGAGGTCGCCAATTCGATGGCGGGTTTAAGTGCGGCGAGCAGACTCCCGGCGCTGGATCGCTGGTGAATCGGCTTGTTTTGTTCGGACGTCACGGTGGTTTCCAGGATTTTCTGGTCACGGCGCATCGATTCTAGGGCGCTCGCCTGGATTTCTAGGATCTGACTGCGCGGTGGCACCGAGCGATAGATCATAAGTGCCGTTTCGTACGACTTGGCGGCCATCAGCTCGTCGCCGTGAACGATGATCTGATTGGCAAACCAGGCCAACGCGTCACGCACACCGGATTGGCGCGACAGCCCGTCTAGGTAAATCGATAGATCGTCGAGCTTGCCGGTGTCAGCGAGCAAGGCGATCGCCTCCACGGCAGCGGTCGTTTGTTGTGGCGTGCGGACATCTGAGCCCATCAGGCTGCGGAAAACGGCCAGCGCCTCATCGTGCTTGCCGAGGTCGTTGTAGACCTGGCCGAGCCAAAGTCCGGCTTCAGACCGATACTTGGGGTCCATCGCGGCGAGTTTGAGAGCATCAATGGCTTGTTGTTTTTTCTCCGGGGTGCCTTGGACGATGCAAGCGCGACCGACGCCCAAGTGGCAGCGCGAGGTGTATTCGCCCTTGGGATAGCGCATGACGCAATCCTTGAAGGCCACTTCGGCTTCAGCGCCCTTTGCTCCGAGCAAATTGCCAAGCCCCACATTGAAATAGAGAACCTCCAGCGCCGGATCCTTTTTATCCGCCCCCAACGCCACCAGCAATTCCTGCAGCTTCGTTACTGCAGTCGTGTATTCCTTGGTCGTGAACGCTTTCTCCGCATCCTCTAGTAAGCGGTTCTGCGCCGCCATGGACAGCTGTGCCGCCGGTGCCGGGGCTGCGGGCGCAGCTGGGGGTGCCTGGGCACCCGCTGGGGTGACTAGAGTGACAGAAAAAAGTGAAGCGGCGTAAACCGCAGCGGTTAGATAGGGCTTTGACAACATACAGTTGGCTCGACAACGAGCAATCACCCGCCGGGGGCCCCTGTCAAGTGGGTTTCATTCACCGCATCAAAGATTGTTGGGATTTGCGCAATCCATGCAAGGGCACGCGTCATCCGAATCCAACTGCCCCGCCCCAGACTCGCGATCCGCCATGCCGAGCCCCATCGTCAACCGGCATGCTGGACCGCCACCTGCCAGCCCTGCGCCGCTTGACCGTTGGCGCGATTTTTTTGAAAAATCGGCGCGAAATCCTTGACACCGACCCCCAAATCAGGGTTTTTTGCGCCGCGTCTTACGCAACGCACCCGTAGCTCAATTGGATAGAGCGTCTGACTACGAATCAGAAGGTTGGGGATTCGAGTTCCTCCGGGTGTACCACTCATTATCAATGAGTTGCACACCTCCGCTGTTAGGAGTTTCCGCAAGAAGTATCAAAAGCGAGAAGATTTTTGATACTGGTCCTTTGATTTTTCGCCGAATACCGGAAAAAATCAGGGTGAAAAGCATCGAACCAAACATCAGTAAGCACGAAAACGGGACATTTTATTTCGTAGCCCGTCGAAAAGGGAAACTTACCGTAAAAAGTTTGCAAACAAAAGATTTGGCGGAGGCACGCCGCAAAATCCGCGAAATAGGAACCATCGGGCTGAGCACTGCGCGGGAACCTGGCCCGCCGTTGGCGTGCCGGTCGGTTCCCTTGCGGACGGCTACTGTTGAAGTGAAGCCGACGGCACCGGTGATGGCGCTGGAGGAGGCCTTGGCCGCGCACGACAGCGGGCTGGTGCTGCTGTCGGCTGGCACGCGCGAGATGGCGGCGCGCGGCAAGCGCGCGATAGCGCGGTTTGCCACGGGCTGGGCGAATTTCGAGCCGGTGCGGATTTGGTCCGAGTATCGGGCCACCGGTATCGGGCGGCAGGGCAAGGAGCTTGGTTCCGCTGCCAACCACCTTCGGTGGTATCTGATGAAATTCGTGCCCTGGTCGGTGAAGCGGGGGTTTTTGGGCGAGGATGCTTTGGAATCCTTGGCCAAGATTCCCAGGCTGAAGGTCAATCCGCGGCGGATCCGGGTGCCGTCGGCGGCGGTGGTGGGCGAGTTTCTCGCCATGGTGGAGAGCGAGGACGCCGACGGCGGCGCGTACCTGCGGTTCCTGACCAGCACCGGCCTGCGGCGGAGCGGCGCGGCGGACTTGGCGTGGTCGGATATTGATTTTGCCGAGGGCACGATGGCGGTGACCCAGAAGGGCGGGCGCAAGAAGGTGATTCCGATGACGCCGGAAGCCGTGGCGGTGCTGCGGGGCCGGCATGGACTGCCCCGTCCGTGGGCCATGGACATCAAGGCCATTGAGCGGCTGGAGCGTCGCATGAAGCGATTCGCCAAGGGGCTTGGCATTGATTTGACGACGTTTCATGCCTTCCGTCATTATTTTGCGAGCCGATGCCTGCTGGCGGGTCTCACTGTCCAGGAGGTGGCGACGCTGCTGGGCCATAGCGATGGCGGCGTTCTGGTTCTCCAGACGTATGGCCATATCTGCGGGGCGCACTTGCGCCAAGCAGTGGCCGGGCTGCGCCTGGCTTCGTGACGACCGTGGCTTTGGGCGCAGATTTGTGGTTTTTTACGCCAAGGCCATTGCAAAGAGTGTGCAGAAAGCCAAAAAGCTTTTTGCTCGCAAAAAGCCATACCGGCTCTTCAGGTAGGGGCGGTCAAGAGGCAAACGGAATAAGTGCCGCAGGCCGCGCGCAGCGCGTTATGCCGGATTGCCTCTTGACGGCACCGCCGTGCCCGGCCTACCCCCCGTTGGAAATGCGGATGTTTCAAGAATCAGCGTTGCCTGCGGATCAGCAGCATCACGCTCGCAAACATTGCTAGGGCCACGGACGTGGGTTCAGGGACACTGGCAACACGAAACCCGATGCTGAAACTCACGGTCGACGGGGCGTTGACCTCGCTGTGCGAGGAGTCTAGTGCGGAAGCTTTGTTGATCCAGGTCCCCCCGCGCAACCCGCGCGACGAGCCGGACACGGCGTCGTTCCACTGCGCAGCATTTCCGCCCTGACCCAACGTGCCGTAGGAACTCGCAGTGCCATAGTCGACGTTGACCAGGCCTGTGGTCGCTGGCCAATAATTTGCGTCCGCAGAAGTGATCGTGTTCTGGCCGTTGGGATAGAGTGAGTAGGTCGAGGTGGTGCCGTTGTAATACGCAGCCTTGTACCATTCGTTGTCGCTGGGAAGGCGAACCACGGCACCCGAGTTTGCTAGAATGACCCCGGTCATGGCTCCTGCCAGCGTGTAGGCCCCGGTCTCCATGTCGCCGGAACCTTGGCCGTTGCCCAGCCAATTGCAGAAACGCGCCGCGTCAAACCACGTCACGCCAACCACCGGCATGCTCGCGTAGGTGCTATTCACGCTGTAGGTAAAACTGCCTCTAACGCCGCTTTGGGTGATGTTGCTGCCGTAGGTGCCCGTGGTTGCCATGGTCGAGCTGAAAATCCCGTTGCTGTTGGTAGCGCCCTTAGCGTTCAGGAAATCCACGTACTGGGCGTTGGTCACGTCGTAGGTGCCGATGCTGTATGCGTAGGAGACCGCGCCGTAGCCGGTGGTGTCCGCCGCGTTGCCGGCGTTGCCGATGCTCGTCCAGTTCATGTTGACCACGGCCATGGCCGGGCTAACAAAGGCGATGTCGGCCAGAACCAGCCCGAGTAGTGAAATGAGGGGATGTTTCATGAGTGAATTTGCAAATTGGGACGGGCGCTGTTCTGTTAAAAAGCCCTAAGCCCCAAGCTATGTTAACGGAGAAAGGGAAGCGGTTGCCGCCTCGGGTGGCTAGGAAATTCTTTCCGGCGGGTGCGGGGGCATGGTCAGCCAGGCCACTCGGGAAAGTGTTTGTGGGCAAGTTGTCCCCAATGTTCCGCCGCGAGAATGGGCGGTTGCCCAGCTCGTCGGAAGCGGTGGGTTCTTGTGGTCAACTTTTGCCGGTGGGTCATGGTGGTGGCATTTCCGGGTCCTGCGGTTTCCTCTTGGTCCGCTTGGGAGCTGGAATCGCTGGCGCTGCGGCCGGGGTGATTTCCGGTGTGGTTTTTTTTGCTTCCCGCAGGTGGGTGACCATGTTGGCGATGTCTGCCAGAAGCTTGGAAATTGGGAATTTCTTCGCCCTTTTTTCCCATTGGGAATAATGGAAATGGTGTCCAGCTTGAGATTGAAACGGGAAATGGAGTATTCGAGTTTGATCAAGGCGGGTTTCAAATCGGCGGTTATTCTTGGAGGTTTGGGCAGTTTGGCGAGTTCTTCGACCACATCCATTTCGCCACGCTGCTGCGCCCGTTCTTTTTTGATTTCCTGCATCGTGACGATCGGCGGGATGCCGCGGCTTATCCGGAGCACATTGAGGGCGTCGGTGACTTCGTCCATCCGCCAGCGGAGAGTTTTGATGGGGTTGGTGTCGCGGTCGCGCACCCGTTCGCCGCTGGAGGTGAAGGCAGCAGATAGCAGATTCATATCAGCCGCACCGGTGTATTTGTTGCGGTGCCAGTTGAGGATTCCGACGACTGGGCCGCCGAGGCCGGCGACATCGCGGGCGGCGTTTTCGTAGGCGGTCCTCTCATGGTCTTCGAGGTGGGACCCGTCAGGTGTCCTCACGATGATCCAGTTCGCCGCGTTCTGAGGAGGACGGCCCGTCCCTTTCCGGCAATTTTTCCGGAAGGTGTTTTCGGCGTAGTCGATGAAATCCTGGACGGACTTCGCGCCGAGCACTTGAATCGGCGTCAGTTCATAATCCTGGTGGTGCTTGTGGCCGTCGTTGGCCAGGTAGACGGCGATGGCCGTCAGCGAGGCGGTCGGGGTTCCGATTGAATTTGAGTATGGCATAGTTTTATTTATCTGGGGTGATTCCTGTGTCTTCGAGCAGGTCGATGAGGTCTTGGCAGAAGTTGGCCACCGGTTCTTTTTTTGCTCGATGAAGCCTTTTTTCCATCTGGTGAGGGAATTAATTCCCGTCTTGAACCTGGCGACACGTTCCGGCGTCAGACTGGTGAGCGTGGCGAGGGCCACCTTCACCACTTCTTCCAGTTGGGGAATTTCGCGGAGCAGGCGGTCGGCCTCCTCTCGCCACGCCACGACTTCTGCGTGGCGCTCGTCGTCATCGGCAGGCGTCGCGATATTCAAACGGGGCTTGGCCGTGGCGAAAGCGATGCGCCATTTCTTGAATTCACTGAGCAGCTTTTCAAGTTGATCGGGCGGAGTTTTGGGCGCGAGGTAGATGTTGCCTGCCTTGTCCTGCGATTCGCGGATAATGGCGCGTACTGCGTCGCTTTGCGACTCGCCGGTGTGTGCCATGCGTTCGGCAACGATGTCCAACACGTCATCTTCGGCGCGAAAGGACAGATGGTTGTCGCGGCGTTTGGCGCGACGCTTTTTCGCGGCCTTTGGCGGCGAAACGGGGGTCTGGGGGTGTCCCCCAGCAAGTGGCCCAATGGAGTCAGAAATCGGGATGTAATCCGATTTGTGCTCCAATTGGGCTGCTTGTACTGTTGGTAATACGCTCTGGGTTTCAGAGTGGATTACGGAGGGCGTATCAGCCGCCAAATGGCGCTGTTCGCCGGACGGTGTGGCAGGCCCCGTTGAGGGGTTGCCACCCGTCGCGTTTTCCGGTTGACGCGGATAGTTGAGGATCACGACTGCTGGCCCTCCTTCCGGTTGAGGAGGGGGCGCAGGAGGGAGTCGGCATCACCGCCACAGTGTGCGCGGGCGGCGATCATGGCGACGACGGACTTGGCGACTTTGGCGTCGAGGCCGGCGAGGTGGTCGCAGAGCTCGCCGTTCCAGCAGCTTTGAAGGACGGCGGCGACTTTGGCGGACTGTCCGGATTGGTGGCCGAGGGCTTCGGTGAGAACCGGCAGGGCGGCTTCCAGATCAGCCTTCGCCTGATGGGCAAGCTGACGGTGAGCGCGGATCGCCTTGGAAATCTCGGCGATGGGGTCGTCGAGGTTCATGGCAGGATTTCCTTTCCCCCGAGGATCCAGGTGTTGAGTTCGGTCGGGCGCACATAGTCGGCGGTGCCGAATCGCCGGCGCGGGACCTTGGCTTGCCTGATGAGCAGTTCGGTTAGGCCGCTTTCTGTGGCGGCCTTTGAGATCAGCACCCAAGGGGCGCTTGCTTCGATAGTTTGGATTGAGGGCGGTTTAGTTCGTGTAGTGGGTTTCATCCCAAGCTTTATCCCGCAAAAAAAATCCTGAACGTGAAAAAAAGAGAAAATAGTGAAAAAAGTTTAGCCTTGCGGGCTCTTGATACTTTTTTAATACTGATCCGGCCAGATTTGCGGCGATAAGCGTCGTTAAGGGCCGCTAAGAACCAATAAACATCAACACAAGGCGTTAAGAATCAAAGCCTTGCGGTGCCTACGAATCAGAAGGTTGGGGATTCGAGTTCCTCCGGGTGTACCACTCTCAAATCATAAAAAGCCCTGGTCATCCAGGGCTTTTTTGTTGGAGCCATCCACGGAGCAGCACGCCAGAGAGCCGTTCTTTTGAACACATTACATTTGACATCTCGCCGCGCCGGGAGCATCGGTTTTGGAAGTGGAATGCCAGTTGACAGCTTTATTCGTGGATTGCGACTCCTATTTCGCATCGGTCGAGCAGCACCTGGAGCCCGCCCTGCGCGGGCGTCCGGTGGGGGTGGCACCGGTGCTGGCGGAGACCTCGTGCTGCATCGCCGCGAGCTACGAGGCCAAGGCCTACGGAGTGAAAACCGGCACCCGAATCAGCGACGCAAGGGTCATGTGCCCGGGCATCGTCATCGTCGAAGCCAAGCCCCCTGAATACGTCCGCTACCACCACCAAATTGTGACGGCGGTCGAGGATTGCATCCATGTTGAGGCGGTCCTGAGCATCGACGAGATGTGGGCCTGGCTGCCTGACAACCTGCGCGCGCCAGCCACCGTTGCCGAGCTCGCGCGGCGTATCAAACAAACTGTGGCGCGCAACGTGTCACCGGTCATCCAGGTGAGCATCGGCGCCGGACCCAACAAATACTTGGCGAAAATGGCCAGTAAGATGCGCAAACCCAACGGCTTGTTCCTCATCGAGCATGCCGACCTGCCCGACATCCTGCACCCACTCAAGCTCCGGGACTTCACCGGCATCGGCAGCCGCATGGAATCACGCCTCATGGCTGCGGGGATCGACACGGTGAAATCGCTGTGCGCGGCACCCAAGCACGCGCTGCATGCTGCGTGGTCTGGCGTGATGGGCGACCGCATGTGGCACCTACTGCGCGGAGACGAAATCCCCGACCAAGTGACAACCCGGAAATCGCTGGGCCACAGCCATGTGCTGCCGCCGGCGCGGCGGGCGCCTGAGCAGGCGTGGCCGATCCTCTGCAAGCTGCTCCACAAAGCGTGCGAGCGACTGCGCGCCGAGGGCTTACTGGCGGGCGCGATCACCCTTCAACTAGCGTTCTTGGGAGGTGAGTCGTGGGCGGCTGAGGTCCAGACCGCCGAATCGAACTCCACCGTGCTCCTCATGAGGTTGCTGGATTCTCTGTGGGCCGGCCGCCCGCAAGCGCGCCACCCCATCCTGCAGGTGGGGGTGCTACTCACTCGCCTGTGCGAGCACGGCAACTACACGCCCGAGTTATTCCAACCCAATCCCCCCGAGCTGGACGCTGAAAAACACCACCGCCTAGACGCCACCCTCGACCAACTGCGCGCCCGCTATGGACGCCAAGTGATCTACTTCGGAAACGTGCAGGATGTTCGTGACGAAGCGCCGATGCGCATCAGCTTCACCCACATCCCCGAGTTGGGGTTGGAGCAGGATTGAGAGTGCTCGGTGGGCACCTAGCAAGTCCGCAGTGGCGCGGTGCCGCTACCACGGAGACCCACCGCGACCACCAGCTCACTGCGAGCGGACTCTGAGACGTCCCCTGGTCGCTTGATGTTTGCCCTCGCCAGGCCACTCAATTCTGACAAGGCTCATGACAACGAATCCGCAGGCTAGAGACCGGGGATTCATCCAAGACAGCC
>JAYSPI010000276.1:0-5283 GCA_043722215.1 Prosthecobacter sp. | reverse complement strand
CTCAAGCGTATCGACGACTTCGTCGTGCTGAAGGACTTCAGGCACGTTCGCGACACGCCAAGTCCAGGCATTCATCAAACCGTCGTTGGTCTGGTCCATTGGCTCATACATCCACTTGTCCTCCCCCACATGGATGTTCACCGGCATGTTCAGCTCGGCACATTTCTCCAAAATAGCGTCCATGCGCGGGTCATCCATGTGCATCCCGGGAGAGTTGGTCGTTCCACCCAAGCCCCTGCCCTTGTCGCTCAACTCACCGACTCCCGTGGCACCCGCTTTGTGGCAGCGCTCCAACTCGGCCACTGCTGCCGGGCCGTACCCCGGTTGGTTGAGCCCGCTGTAGTCAATCCCGCACCAGACCTCAAACCGTGCAGGATGTTTTCCATACTTAACCAAAACGGCATCCAATTTTGCGCCGGTATTTCCAGACAGGATGATTGATTTCTCAAGTCCCACTTGGTCCATGGTTTGCACCCACTGGTCCACATCGGCATCAGTCCTTGCCGAATCATGCTGATGCATGTCGATTACGGCGTAGCGGGCCTTCTCCACGCGGGTCTCAGGGATCTTGAAAATCGAATGCGGCCGGTAATCCTTGAGTAGGAGTTGGTCCGGCGGAGATTGGGCCAAGGAGTTCGAGGAAGCGCAACACACCCCAAGAAGAGCGATGCTGATTCGAAGGGACCACCGAGGAAGGCAGGAGAAAGGCATGAGTCGCAACATAGGCGAGCCGACCAAGGACCGTCAACACGCTCATGCCTCCATCAAGTCCTCACCATGTCCGGAAAAGCGGTTGTGCCAAAGGGAGACAAGTAATTAAAGGGCTTGGGGCAGATACGCTTTGAGCGCTTTTTCATCCGCCTCGCCCGTCAGGAGATAGAGTTTTCCTGCTTGTGTCCAAGTGGCAGTGATGAGTCTCTTGTCCTTCTGGATCTGCACGGAAGCATTGGCCGCGCCACCGCCCACATCCTGCTGATCGGCAACGAAGAGATACAAATCGGGGCGGCCATTGGTGGCGAAGCAAATCATGCTGACCGGTTTCGCCTGCCAAGTGAGGCGGGCGCATCCCCACCCGGGCAGTTTCTCTAAGTTGGCAGGCAACTGATAATCTGCCGGCCAATGGGCACCCGCCAGATAGGAACGAATCTGCCCCAGATCGGGAGTCAAAAGATCCATACGGTAGTTGCGAAGCGCGTTACCCACCATCCGGCTCCGAAATGCCGTCAACTGCGCCTCGGTGTCTGAGCGGAAATAAAGCACCCCCAGGCTGAGCAATACCACAACAGACGCAGCCAACAGCACCATACGCGAAAAACCAGGCCTAACGATCTTCTCCTGCGGAGGCATTCCTCGGAGGATGGCAGACTTCAACCCGGCCGGAACCGGCACCGTTCTAAGTTTGTCGCGGAGATCAGCCTGAAGCTGGCAGTGCTTGCCGAACCATTCAGCAAGAATCGGATCACTCTCCAGAAGCCGTAACGCCTCGCTCTGCCCGGGGCTGGAAGGTTCCTGGCCGGCGCGCCAGTCGATCAGATGCTGTCGGGCGGTCTCGCGATTCATCTGGCACCTCCCTTCGTTTCAACCCGGCCAGACTGGTGCTGGAGGAGCAGCTTCTGCAGTTGCACAATCCCGCGCGAAACCCTGGACTTCATAGTGCCAACGGGAACCTGCAAGATTTCCGCAGCCTCATGGTAAGCGTAGTCTTCCAAATAAAATAGGGAGAGAGCACCCCGGTAGGGTTCATCGACCTGCGCCAGTGCGGCAAGCAGCTGCAAGGAATCATAGCCCTCCGAAATCAGGGGCGGAACTGTCGGGAGCTCCTCATCGGCCTCGTCAAGTTCCTTGTGGGGAAACCTAACCCTACGACGCTGTCCGTTGAGATACTCGCGGTGCAGTGCGGTGAAGAGCCAGCTTTTCACCTTGGAGGGATCGCGCAACTGGTGTCCCTTGCTGGCCCAGATCCAAAAAACCTGTTGGGTGAGATCGCCCGCATCGGACTCGGAACCGGAAAGACTGAGGGCAAAGCGATAGAGCGCGGCGTAATGCCGCTCAACAATCTGCTCAAACTCGTTTTGCACGCAGCTATCATTCTCATACTTTGTAGGAGACGTGAATCAGGAAAAAGTTCCCGTACATCGGATCGGTCCCTGTTTCGGCACCACTCTTTTCCACCGGCAGATCATCAACTTTCTTTTTTTGGAACTATTCCTCGGCATGTGCATCCAATGGATAACGACGGCCCTGCGGCAAACCTCGACCCGATGCAAAGAGAGGCACCCGAACGCCGCGAAGGAGAGACACCTGAAAAATAATTGATATGAAAATCAAACCCCTGATACCCCGATTGATCGCTGCAGTGCTTGCGCTTTGGCAGGTGACACACTCACAGGCCGAGACCTTTACAGTCACCTACCAAAACTTCTCCTTCACGCCAAAAACGCTCTTCATCAAGATTGGCGACACGGTAAAATGGGTCAATAAAGGAGGCTTCCACAGCGTTACGGGTGACAACGCCTCGGAGCCGCTCTGCGGTGCCACTCTGCCCGCCGCAGGCTGTACGAACACCTTCAATACCGCTGGCGCGTTTGACTACCATTGTATCCCCCACCGGGGCCTTGGCATGGTTGGAACCATCATCGTCCAACCGGCTGCCGCCCGGTTGAACGTCGCAATCACCTCTCCAGTCAACGGCTTTTTCATGAGCTCGGCGGGCCCGTTAACTCTGACAACCACCGTCTCCCCTGACATCAAGGCCGCCACTCTTCTGGTGGACAATGTCGAAAAGGTCGCAACGATCGCCCCTCCCTTTGATTTCGTGGCCGCGGGGCTGAAACCGGGCGCCCACACTCTTTCAGTAATCGCGTCCGACGACGCGGGAGGAAGTGTCACCTCTGCACCGGTCTCGATCATGGTGTTTGCGCCGCTCAATCAGGTGGGGCCCAACAAATACACCCGCCACAATCTCATCTCCGATCAACCCGGAATGGCTGACTTTACCGACCCCAAGCTGGTGAACCCGTGGGGCATGGACTCCACTGCAACCTCCCCCTTCTGGTTCTCAGACGCAGGCACCGGATTTTCCACGCTGTTCAACAGCACTGGATCAATACCCTCCCTGGTGGTCCAGATTCCCTCGCCCATCGGCTTATCAACACATTCCTCCCCCACGGGCTTGATCTTCAACAAGACTACGAACTTCACGATCAACTCAACCGCCTCCCGCTTCATTTTTTCCACTGAAGAGGGCACCATCGCAGCGTGGGGCGGGGGTTCCAATGCAACCACCATGGTGGACAACTCCGCCACAGGTGCGATCTATAAGGGACTGGCGGCAGCCAGCTTTGGCGGTTCGAACTACCTCTACGCCACGGATTTTCACAACGGCAAGGTGGATATCTTCAATGAGACGTATGGCGCGGTGACTCTCGCTGAGGCCACCGCGCAGACCGGCACCCCTTTTGTGGATGGCTACATGCCGGAAGGCTTCGCTCCTTTCAACATCCAAAACCTGGGGGGAAACCTCTTCGTGACCTACGCCAAACAGGATGCGGACAAGCATGATGACGTGTCCGGACCGGGCAACGGCTTCGTCAATGTCTTCACCCCGGACGGGCAATTGATACGCCGACTCATCTCCAACGGCCACCTCAACTCCCCATGGGGCATCACCCTCGCTCCCGCCTCCTTCGCCTCCTTTGGGAGCACTCTCCTGGTGGGAAATTTTGGCGATGGAAGAATCAACGCGTTCGACCCCGTCAGCGGCGCCCAACTTGGCACGCTAACGAATGAAACCGACAGCGCGCTGGAGATCGAAGGGTTGTGGGCCTTGAAATTCGGCAACGGCGTCTCGGGCGGACAAACGAATGCACTCTATTTCACCTCGGGCCCCGCGGAGGAGTCCCATGGGCTCTTTGGCAGCATCGTCCCTGCGCCAGCCCGATTCATCGGCATATCCGTGACAGCCGAAAACATTACCCTAACTTGGACGAACGGAGTCCCTCCCTTCAAAGTCCAGCGGAAGGACTCAGTGTCCGACAAAGGTTGGACTGACGTGGGCAGCACATCCGAATCCCAGCTAACCATTTCCGCAACCTCCTCCACGAGTTTCTACCGGCTTTCAAACTAAGCCCTTGCAACGGGTAGGGCGCACAATGGGTAGCCCTCCCCTTCGTACTCGCGTTGGTCGGTTGCCATTGGCAGGAACAGCAGCAAGGAAGGAATGGCTAAGGGCAATCTTTTGCACCCACCCTTCCTCCTGGAAAACCCGCGAGGTGGCCTCATGCCCACGAACGGAGAACTTTCACAATTAAGCGTTCAGTCACCCAAGATCACAGCGGGTCGGATTTGCCATCGCAAACTGCGGTATGTGAGCCATACTTTATTTGTGTGCTTGGACCGCAGGCGCGCCGGATGCACGTGGATCCCAACTAAACCGATGAACGACTCCCATATAACAATACCTGAGCAGGCCACGAACGATCCAAATCGTTCGGTCATTGCCGCCGGCCGCAGGTTGCCGACACCCCGCAGAGCGAATTCCAGCCATGAACCAACTCCCTGAGCCAGTGGATCCTTGGTGGCGCGAGTGGCCTCTTGCCCTCGCCGTTCTCACCCTCTCTCTGTTGGTATCCGGCAAAGGAATGATCGCCACCGCTCTTGGCCAACCAATGATGGTGGTTGGCTTATTGGCCCTGATCTGCGTCGTGATCCTGGCGGCAGCCGTTGCCATCGTTAGGCACGCGGACGTGTTGGCCCACCGGCTGGGTGAACCTGGCGGCACTCTGCTGCTCACACTAACCATCACCGGGCTGGAAGTCGCTATGGTGGGTTTTGTGATGTCTACGGGCGCGGACAAACCAACGCTGGCCCGGGACACCATGTTCGCTGTGGTCATGCTGGTGCTCAACGGCTTTATGGGCCTTGCGCTGTTATTGGGCGGGCTTCGCCACGGCGAGCAACCCTACAACCTGCAAAGCGCCAACGCTTTTCTGGTGATGATCCTGCCGTTGACGGTGCTTGGACTGGTTCTTCCCAATTTCACCCGCTCTACTCCCGGCCCGACTCTGTCGACTTTTCAGATGGTCTTCCTCTCCCTGATGTCCGTTGGGGTCTATTCAGTCTTCCTCTATGTGCAAAACCGGCTTCACCGGGGCTTTTTCATACTGCCGGAGGATACAACAGAGGCGACCACACCCGACCCAGCACACTACTCGCCCCGAGCAACTTGGTACCATGTGGTGCTTCTCGGATGCTATGGCCTGCCTCTAGTGCTATTGGCCAAAC
>JAYSPI010000275.1:0-8995 GCA_043722215.1 Prosthecobacter sp. | reverse complement strand
CTTGGATGCGCGAGTCGCCTGGGATTCCCCTGAGCCGACGGCTATTGCGTCTGATTACGACCCATCGATGGTGCTGGCAGGTGGTGCATTTACCTCGGCCATGATGGATTACTTAGGCCGCGACCTAGGCTGGAAAGAAGACCAACCGTATGAAATCCACACGGAAAAAGTTCACCCATGGAAATGGGATTCTAGCAATGAAATCGTCAACGTGGGCCACCGCCTGGCTGCCGCCATGCGCGATAACCCGCAGCTGCGCGTGCTGGTGATGGGCGGTCGCACCGATCTAGCGACTCCACCAGAAGGAGTCGCCTACACGTTGCGGCATTTGCTAGAATTACAGCCTAGTGCTAGAGCGAACATCAGCAGCACGCGCTATGATGGCGGTCACATGTTCTATCTAAACCCACCGGATTTGGTGAAGTTCCGCGCTGACCTCGTTCAATTCATCCGGGCAGGTACGCCGTGATAGAATCGATCCGCCGCTCCCCCACCCTGCCAAATCACCGTCGCTCGGTCCAAGTGACGCGTCCGTAGCGATCCGCGATATGGCGGGCGATGAGGTCGGTTGGTGGCTCGCATTGGCAGGCGGACCATTGGTGGGCCAAATGTCCGGCGAGGACCTGCGCGCGCTCGGCACACATCGCGCCCGGTGCCGCCACCGACCCTTGGTGGAGCAGCCCACGCACGGATCGCCGCTGACCGGCCCCGGCGAGTTTCTGGCCATTTGGGCCGACCAGATCGTGGCTCACCGGATTATCAAAGCAACGCGCGAAGCCGGTCGCCTCAGCGCCGGTGCTGAGCATCGCTTGAATCCCCTCCGCCACCAAGGTGGTGGCGAGCGCGGCATGAATGACGCGGTAACTTTCAGCCCCGCGGTAGCGGGCCAAGCGTTCTCCAGCGGGGGCTACCACGGTGTACGTCCAATCCAGGCGGTGATCCACCGTCCCACCACCGGTCCAGCGTCGGACCCAATTCACGCCGGGAAACGACTCGCGCGCCTCACCTAGGGCCCCAAAATACCCGACACTCCCCCAATCGCCGAGCCACCGATAGACGCGCAACACCGGTGTGACGGCCGATTCTAGCAGCCATTCATCCACCGCCATGGCCTCCGGACCGGAGCGGGCAATGGGATCGACCCAGAGTTGCAATGTTTCCAAGGATTTCATCTGCGCCATTGTCAGGTGGAAATTCGAGTTCTGGAAGCTGAAATCACGTTCGGTGCCTTGCAATCGTCGCGATTGCGGGCAATTTCTAGCCATGTCGATTGCGCCCAAGCCAGCCAGTGCCTTGCTCATCGTAGGGCACGGGTCCACCGAGAATCCTGACTCGTCGGCACCCTATTTTGAGCATGCGGCCGAGATCCGGCGGCGAGGGCTCTTTGCGGAGGTGCATTGTTGTTTTTGGAAGGAAGAACCCTCGCTGCGCGAGGTGTGCTACATGATCGATTCTCAGGAGGTCTATGTCGTGCCGGCCTTTATCAGCGAGGGCTACTTCACCCAGGAAGTCATCCCTCGCGAGTTACAACTCACCGGCCCAACCACCGTGGTGCGCGACCAATCGTTCCATTATTGCCTGCCGGTGGGCATTCACCCGTCGATGACCCGTTTGATTCTTCACCGTGCACAGGAAGTTGCGCCGGACATTGATCCAGCGGCCACCACCTTGATCATCGTCGGTCATGGCACAGGTTTGAACCAAAACTCCAGCAAGGCGATCCGCGATCAAGTCAGTCAGATTATCGACTCCGCCGCTGGCTACGCTGCCGTACTCGACGCCTACATGGAAGAGTCGCCGCGGGTTGACCAGTGGGATCAATTGGCCACCACGCCCAACGTCATCATCGTGCCGTTCTTCATGGCCGACGGCCTGCATTCGTACCAAGATATCCCGGTTTTACTGGGGATGGAGCCTGAAATTGGAGCCGCTGCTAGCCAGCGAGAGGTATTTCGTCATAATCCCCATTTGATCCGTGAGAAAACCCTCTACTATTGCTCCGCGATCGGCACCGAACCCTGGTTGGCCGACGTCATTCTCGATCAGATCCAGGATTTCGACCAGGTCCATAAGACCGAATAAATCCACGATTTGCCATCATCCCATCTAACTCATTGAGAACCATGTCCATTGCCACCGATCTCAAAACCCTACTTACCTCGGGCCGCCATCGGCTTGGCGAGTTGGCGATTCACGCGCAGATGGCGGGTTTCCCCTGGGTCATCTGCCATTGGCGGGACGCCGGAAAGTTGAGCGTGGCAGAGCACGGTGGCTTGGCGGTGCATGTCGGTCCAGGGGCAGCGCGGGAGTTGTCGATTGCCACGGCTCTTGGTGACTATCGCTTTGCCAAGGGGCAGTTGAATTTGCAAAGCGGTTGGGTGATTGGCCTGCAGGATGAAGAAGAACTTCGGCAGGCGCTGGACTTGTTTTATCCGGCGGCGGTGGGCATCTATTTGGCCCAGCAACGCGGCACGCTGGAGGTGGAAAACCTGCGTGACAAGCTGAGCCGCCAGACCGGGATGTATCGAGTGGCTCGCACCATCAGCGACGCCGGAGCTCAGCAGTTGGTGAGGGATGTTTGCGGGCCGGCCCATCAATGCGCCAAAGCGATCTTGTGGCAAATCGATGCCAATACCCCACTCGAATCCAGCGTCGCCAGCGAATTCAACGGCATGCCCGACGAACTCGCTCCCAATCAGGCAATTCCGCTACTCTGCCGCGAAGCCTGCAACCATTTTGTAGCGGAATGCCGACGCGTTGCCAAAGCGGAAGGATCGTAGTCGATGGCCGCGACATGAGATCACTGCGGAGTCGGCACGCTGAGCATCTCGCGGCGGCGGTCTTGGACGGGGGCACCTGTGGCGAGCCACGGGTCATAGACGTCCCAGCCTTGTTGAATGAGTGAGCGAGCACGATTGAAGCGATCCGGGCTGTTCAATACCACCACCACCAAGCGGCGCGGCGTCGCTCCTTTCGACCCATCGGCTTTCAATCGCACCAGCGGGTCGCGCTCCATACAAACCGAAACGCAGGGACCTGCCGCCGGGCCCGTGCCGGTTTTGACTCCTAGAATGCCCGGCTCACCTATGAGTGCGTTTGAATTGCGGAGGTGGTAACTGCGGCTGCCAGTGGCCCCTGTCACGCTGATCTGTCGCTCCGACTGCCGCACGACAAAGCTGAACGCGTTGCGGCGCATCGCATAGATCGACAGGCGGGCGACATCCGCCGCGGTGCTATATGCCTTAGTGCCGCTGCGTTCAATGCCATGGGGGTTACCAAACCGCGTTTGAGTCATCCCCAGCCCGAGGGCAAGACGATTCATTTCGGCCACGAATTCGACCACGGGATCGCCGGTTTTGCCACGGCGGGCGAGGAGTTCCCGCCCAACATAGTCGGCGATGGTTAAGGCCGCTAAATTATCTGAGCCTAACAGCGTCGAGTAGAGCGCATCGCGCATGGAGATCCGATCGCCAGGCTGAAGGTTCATTGGGTTAGGACCGCCAACCAAACTCACCGTCTGAGGCACGGTGAGTTGCCGGGTGACGATGTCAGCCCCTGCGGCTGTCGCCCAGTCCACGGCCACGGCACCGGTGGCAATCATCGTCAGACTGGTGATTGGACGTCTGGCTGAGGCGTTGGCGGCGACGAGCACCTTCCCGGAATACGCCTCGACGACCATGATGCTTTCTTGGGCGCGCAATGCAGGGACCACCGCCAGCATGGCGCTTGCCAGCACGGGAATGATTGGAATCGACAACAATTTCATTGAGATCAGACCGAGGCTTCTTGTTGGGGTTCGGTGCGCACCGAAGCAAACGAAAGAGCTTCGGCGTCGGGAGTTTTGACTACATGGACGGCGTCGCCCGGTTTGACCTCGCCGCGCAGCAGCGCTTCGGCGAGTGAGTCTTCTAGGAATCGTTCCACCGCGCGGCGCATCGGACGCGCGCCGTAGGCCGGATCGAAGCCCTTCGCGGAGAGGAAATCGCGGGCCTCGGCGGTGAGCGTGAGGGTGATTTCCTTTTCTTTGAGGCGCTTGACCAGCTTACTTACTTCGAGGTCAACGATCGAGTTGAGATCGACTTTTTCAAGCATGTGGAAAACGACCAGTTCGTCGAGGCGGTTGATGAACTCGGGTTTGAAGTAGCGTTTCGATTCTTCGAGGATTTTTTCCTTCATTCCTTCGTGGTCGGCCTGGTCTTCGGCCATGGCGCCAAACCCGAGAGTGGTTTGGCGCTTGATGGTGGAGGCCCCGATATTGGAGGTCATGATGATGATCGTGTTGCGGAAGTCGATCTTACGACCGAGCGAGTCGGTGACGGTCCCCTCCTCCAGGATCTGGAGGAGGAGGTTCATGACGTCCGGGTGGGCCTTCTCGACTTCGTCAAAAAGCACCACCGCATACGGGCGCCGGCGGACGGCCTCCGAGAGTTGCCCCCCCTCTTCGTAGCCAACGTACCCCGGTGGCGAGCCAATCAAGCGACTGGCTGTGAATTTTTCCATGTATTCGGACATGTCGATCTGGATCAGCGCGTCGGCGTCACCAAACATGAACTCGGCCAAATTGCGGGCAAGATAGGTTTTTCCGACGCCAGTAGGCCCGAGGAAAAGAAACGAACCGATCGGGCGGCGCGGGTCTTTGAGGTCGGCGCGTGATCGACGCAGGGCCTTGGAAATCGCGATGACGGCCTCATTTTGGCCGATGACCCGAGATTTTAGGTCGTCCTCCATTTTCAGGAGTTTTTCGGTTTCCTTTTCCTCCAAGCGGCTGAGCGGTACGCCGGTCCACTTGGCTACGACCGCCATGATATCGTCATCAGTCACCGTGACGATTGTTTCTTCAGACGCCGCACGCCAATTCTTGAGTGTGTCCTCGAGAGCCTTTTTGGCATTCTTCTCGTCGTCGCGCAGGGCGGCGGCGGTTTCGAAGTTTTGTTCGGCGATGGCGGTGAGCTTTGCGCGGTTGATCAACTCGATCTCGGTTTCGAGTTGTTTGATGGCCGGCGGACGGGTCATGGTCCCAATCCGGGCGCGGGCACCCGCC
Organism: Prosthecobacter sp.; assembly: GCA_043722215.1. GTDB lineage: Bacteria > Verrucomicrobiota > Verrucomicrobiia > Verrucomicrobiales > Akkermansiaceae > Luteolibacter. The sequence goes on along the minus strand of JAYSPI010000275.1, from coordinate 3,954 downwards.
TCGTCGAGCACATCAATCGCCTTGTCTGGCAAAAACCGGGCCGTCAGGTAGCGGGCGGTCAGTCTGACGGCGGCCTCGATGGCCGCCACGGTGAACTTCGCCTTGTGGTGGCTTTCGTATTTCTGTTGGAGCCCCTGGAGGATCTTGATTGCGTCGTCCACCGACGGCTCGTCCACTTTGACTTGTTGGAACCGTCGTTCGAGGGCGGAATCCTTTTCGATGTATTTGCGGTATTCGTTGAGGGTGGTGGCACCGACGCATTGCATCTCAGAGCGACTCAGAGCGGGCTTGATGATGTTAGACGCATCCATGGCCCCTTCGGCGGAGCCTGCACCGACGATCGTGTGGAGTTCATCGATGAAGAGGATGACATTCTTGACTTTACGGATTTCATCCATGACCGCCTTGATGCGTTCTTCGAACTGACCGCGGTATTTGGTGCCCGCCACCATCAGGGCGAGGTCAAGAGTGATCACCTTGCGGTCGCGGAGGATTTCGGGCACGTTGCCATGAGCGATTTCTTGGGCCAAGCCTTCGACGATGGCGGTTTTTCCGACGCCAGCCTCGCCGATGAGAACTGGGTTATTTTTGGTTCGGCGGCAGAGGATTTGGATGACCCGTTCGATTTCCGCTTCTCGGCCGATGACGGGGTCCAGCGCGCCCTCGCGGGCCATTTTGGTGAGGTCGCGACCGAAGGCCTTGAGCGCAGGCGTTTTGGATTTCACCTCGGGCTCGGGACCCCCTTGGTGCGGTTGACCCTCGTCATCAAAGGATTCGTCATCGTCATCATCATCATCATCATCGTCGGTGTCATCCGGCGAAAAATTAGGATCGATTTCGGCGAGGATTTCGTTGCGGGTGCGCTGGATATCGACATCGAGGCGCTTGAGGACGCGGGCGGCGACGCCCTCGCCTTCGCGCAGCAGTCCAAGGAGGAGGTGCTCGGTGCCGACGTAGGAATGATTGAGCGCCTTGGCCTCCTTATTGGCGAGGGCGAGAACCTTTTTGACCCGTGGGGTGTACGGGATATTGCCTGGGGATTTCTGTGGTGGGCCGGAGCCGACTTCCTTTTCGACCTCCATGCGCACGGTTTCGAGTTCGAGGCCCATGCGTTCTAGCACATTGACCGCGACGCCTTGGCCGAGCTTGATAAGGCCCAGCAACAAGTGCTCGGTGCCGACGTAGGAATGGTTGAAACGGTCCGCCTCCTTGCGGGCCAACGCTAACACTTGTTGCGCACGTGGGGTGAAGTTATTCATGGGTCGCCGGGGTGGTTGGGGTCAATCGGGGGGGTGGACTCGGTGATGGTAGGATGGTTACCAGGGGATTCGAGAGAATGCAAACGTGAGCGGACGATTTCCGCGCGCAGCGCGTCGCGCTCATCAGGCGAGAGCTTTCGCCCAGAGTGAAGCTGCAAGTGCGCTGGCTGAATGTCCATCAGCAAGGTGTCGCACAAAATAACGGTCGCCGGCGGAAAAAATCCCAGCGTCGCCCCAAGGCGCAGCAGCGAGAGGTGGTTGAGCGCCTCCTTGGAATCGATGATATGGGCGTGACGCAGTACCCCGTAGGCGCGGCCGATTTTGTCTGCAACCATATCTGGATCGTCATCGAGGAGTTTTTCACGGGCGTTCTGCTCGTGATTGGCGACTTGTGAAATCACCCGTTCCAAGCGGCGGATGATGGTTTCCTCACTCTCACCGAGAGTCGATTGGTTGGATATCTGATAGAGATTTCCTAGGGACTCGGTGCCTTCGCCGTACATGCCGCGCACGGCGAGGCCGATCTTATTCACCGACTGGAGGACTTGGCCGATCTGATCGCTGAGGACCAACCCGGGCAAATGCAACATCGCCGAAGCACGCAGGCCGGTGCCCAGATTCGTCGGGCAGGTCGTCAGGTAGCCGAGCGTCGGATCAAAGGCAAATTCAAGCGATTTTTCCAACTCCGAGTCGAGTTCCGAAAGTGCGCTGAAGGCGGCCGTGAGTTGCAAGCCCGGGCGGATTGCCTGCATCCGCAGGTGATCTTCCTCGTTGAGCATCAGGCTGAGCGATTGGCGGCGCTCGATGACGGCCGCCGAACCGCTGCCGCGGGCGGCGTGCTCACGGGAAATGAGGTGGCGTTCAACGAGGACTTGTTTTTGCACTGAGCTGAGATCGCCGAGCTCCTGGGAGAACGCGCCCTTCATGGCGGGCAGTGCTTCCACCGCTGGACGCATCAATTCCAGGGCCGCGGCACGTTGTTCACGTTTGGCCCACCCGGGGAATGGCTGACGGCGTAGATTGCGAGCGAGGCGGATGCGAGAGGTCAACACGGCACCGTGCTCCCCCTGCCCGCCGGTCATCCAATCGGCGGGGTATTTGACGAGGGTGGAAAAGCGCATCATGTCGGTAGTTGGTAGAATACAGAATAACAGCAAATGACGAAGCCGGAAATGGCACCCACAGACGAGTCGTGGGTCATCGGTGAGACGCAAAATATTTCAGATCGTGGTGGCGGTGAGGTTGCGGATTTCATCGCGGATTCCTGCCGCTTCCTCGTAGTTCTCTGAACTAATCGCTTGGTCAAGGCGCGTCCGAAGCTCCTCGATCCGCTGGTGGCGGAGGTGCAGAGCCATCAGCCCAGCAGGCACCTTGCCGACGTGGCTGGTCCCTTGGTGCAAGCCACGGATGATTTGCCCGACTTCATCGCTGAAGGTGGCATAGCAATCGCTGCAACCGAAGCGCCGGACGCGGCGCAGGTCGTCTAGGGTAAACCCGCACGTTGGGCATGCCCGGTCTCCTCCCGCGGTGGCGGGAGGCGCGGTGCCTGGGCCGGCGACGACTCCACCTAACAAGAGGTCGGCAATCGAAAATCCGGTGGGATCGGTGACGCCGCGTTCTTTGGCACAAGGGTCGCAAAGACAGACTTTCTTCATCTGACCTTCAACCAGTTGAGTGAGAAAGACGGTCGCCTTTTTATCGCAAAAATCGCATTTCATTGCCGAGGGTCTGGGGGGATAAGGGTTAACTCAGAGGATGAGCGTACCGGTACTCATGGTGAGTTCGTGGAAAGCGGAGAGAAACTGCTGGGTAAACGGTCCGGGTGCGCCGGTGCCGATCACTCGCCGGTCAAGCGCCACGACCGGGATGACTTCAGCAGCGGTGCCCGTTAGGAAACATTCGTCGGCGGTGAAGATATCATAGCGGGTGAGCGAGTGCTCGACGCAGGGGATGGCGAGTTTGGCGGCCAGTTCGATAATCACCGAGCGGGTGATTCCATCAAGGGCTCCATCGCTGATGAGCGGGGTGTGGAGGGTTCCGTTTTTTACCAAAAACAGATTGTCGCCGGTGCACTCCGCCACGTATCCCTGCTCATTGAGCATGACGGCTTCAAGCGCGTTGGCCTGGATGGCCTCCACCTTGGCCATGATGTTGTTGAGATAATTGAGTGATTTGACCTGTGGCATCAAGGCACCGGGCGATGGGCGGCGAGTGGCGCAGGTGATGATCGAGAGCCCATTTTGGTAATACTCCTGTGGGTAAAGTTGGATCGTCGACGTGATGATGAACATCGTGGGCACCGGACACAGATACGGGTTCAGGCCGAGCTCACCGGCACCGCGAGTGGCAACCAAGCGAATGTAGCCATCACTGAGGCCGTTGGCGGCGCAGGTATCGCAGACGAATTGGCAAACCTCGGCCTGGCTCCATGGCAGGTTGAGGATGATGGCGCGGGCGGAATCAAAGAGCCGACGAATGTGATCTTCTAGCCGGAAAATCCGCCCGTTGTAAAAGCGGATTCCCTCAAAAACCCCATCCCCGTAGAGAAGACCGTGGTCAAAGACCGAGACCTTCGCTTCTGATTCCTCCACCAAATTACCGTCGAGCCAAATTTTCATATGTGATTCCCCGGCCAAGGTAGGTGGATGATCGCGTGTGGCAAGCGGAAGATGGCAGCAATTGAACGATGCCCACG
>JAYSPI010000274.1:0-2980 GCA_043722215.1 Prosthecobacter sp. | reverse complement strand
AAATCCCCCGCCGTGCATGACTTGTGGGTGGATGTGGGGGCCTCCAATCCGGCCGAGGTGGCCAAGCTCGGGATCCGCGTGGGCCACCCGGCGGTCTATCAGGACGGTCCGCTCGAACTGGCCAATCGACGCCTCGTCGGGCGCGCCTTGGATAACCGCATCGGCGGCTACATCATCGCCCAGGTCATGAAGCGCATCGCGGCAAACTCTACGCCCCTGCCCTACACTCTCATCTGCCTGAACGCCATCCAGGAGGAAATCGGCGGCCACGGCGCGAGCATGGCAACCTATCGCCTCAAGCCCGATGTCGGCATCTGCCTGGACGTCACTCACGCCACCGACACGCCCGGCCTCGATGCGGCCAAGCACGGCAGCGTGAAACTCGGCGGCGGTCCCACTCTCACCCATGGCACGGCCAACCACCCGCAGGTGGTCAAGCGATTGATTGATCTGGCGGCCACCGCCAACATTCCGATCCAGCACGAAGCGAGCAGCCGCTTCACCGGCACTGACACGGATATGATTTTCCACTCCCGCCAAGGGATTCCCAGCGCCTTGGTCTCGCTGCCGCTACGCTGCATGCATTCCGTGGTCGAGACCGCCCACCTCGATGACATTGCACACACCATCGAACTGCTGACTGCGTTTGTCATTTCGCTAAGCGTGCAGGATTCCTTCCACCAGAAATTAGGCTGAGCCATCGCCGACGGACGCGCGCATGTGTGACCGTCTCACCGACCTGCTACATAAAGGGTGGCCGCCGAATTTTCCAATCGACGTCCACCCTTCGTGGTGGCGTGCGCCGCTATGGCTGTGGATCGCACGCATCCCGGCCTCAATGCACAGGAATCTGGTGCGCTGCGGGTTTCGCACTGGGGTTCTTCGGCACATGAACCGTCAAGATCCCCTCTTTGTATTCAGAGGTAATTTGCTCCGTATCGGCTTCGTCAGGCAGGCTGAAGGAGCGCTCAAAGCGGCCATAAGCCCGTTCCAAGCGGTGGTACTTCATCGAGTTTTCCTCTTTTTCCACCCGGCGTTCGCCGCTGATACAGAGCGTTCCGTCTTCGAAATTCACCTTGATGTCCTCTTTTTTGACTTCAGGTAGTTCCGCTCTCAGGACGAACTCCTGATCATTTTCGCCGATGTCCACGCAGGGAGACCAGTCTGATAGAGTGATCGACTCATCGCCTCGCGTCGGCAAGGCGGCAAAGGCCCGCTGCATGCCGCGCATCATCTCTTCCAACTCGCGAATTGGATCCCAGCGTGCTGCTGGACGCCAGGCTTCGAGTTGTTCGGATTTGCTTAACGGATTCCATTTTGTGAGTAGGTTCATTATCGTACTTTCTAGGCCGGCGTGAGTTGATTTGGGTGTCAACACCGCACACCGGCTGGGCAGTGCTGACATATAGAAGTGGCTTACATGAGCGCGAGACGGCACAGGTTCTGTCAACGGGTGTTGCGGACGAGTGAGATCGATGGTCCTGTGGGGGTGCCCGCACAGTGGGACACGCCGCACCGCTCGGCACCATGAGCGGGAGCGTCGAATTAGACCGAGAGAGGAAATGCGGAGCGACTGACCTTGACGGCCACGATGCGGCCCAGAGGGTCTTTTTGTTGGATGCACTTGCGCACGAGGCCTGCAATCAGTTGGATTTTGGGCCAGGATGCATCATAATCATCACAGGCAGGAGGAAACACCAGCGTTGCCTGCAAATGACCGTCCACCGCCAATACATCTACGATCTCTGGAATGACCATATCGTCAGGACTGTCCCCCAACACGGAGTGGTCCGACCCGTAATCTGCAAGCCTTCCCACCTCGAGCTTGAGGTCACTGGAGGTCATTGTCGGAAACTCTGACAAACCGCTGAGGGGGGCAATCATACGAGTATTCAGCCGGGGGCTGGGTTCATCCACGGAGGGATTCAGTGAAGTGATAAAACTATGCGATACTGGGGGAATCCCATCAAACCTTTTTTGCTCCTATGACAAAAAAACAGTTTTGGATGAGTTAGGTTTTTACCTTCATGAAGTGTCCCCCCTCCCCACTCCAGAGCATGAGATTGGTGAGGGGGGGGGTGACGAGCAAGCCCCACCGACTGATGGCGGGCGAGACGATCTCCCGGGGCTGGAGGGAAGCGGTATGGGAGGTCTCCAGCGGGATCACTTCAGCGATGCGAGGATCTGATCGGTGAGGGTCTGGACTAGTTTTTCGGCCTCGGGGTCGAGCGGAGCGAGCGCGGCGGTCTGATCGGGGATGCGGCAGACGGTGCCGGGTTGGAAGTCGGCGTTGTCGCAAAGTTGGCACTCGGTCCAGTTCGCGCGCTTGTCGTCCATGCCAAGGGATTTGCGCAAATTGATGAGTTCCTTGGCTTGGCCCCCGGTGATGGTGAGAAGGTTGCCGCCCTTGAGCTGGGATGCCACCCAGACAGTTTTGCAGTAGGACTCAACATTTTCCATTTTCCAATAGGCATCTTCGATGTCCTTGCCCCAGGTGATCACGCCATGGTTGACCATGAGCACGGCCATGTGATCGACTGCGGCATTTCCGACGACTTCGGCGTTGGCGGCACTGCCGGGCGTTTGGTATTCGGCCATGCCGATCTGGCCGAGGAAGACCTCTGCTTCGGGGATCATGCAGGTGGGCGGTTGCACGCCGGCTACGGCAAAAGCGGTGCCGTGCGGCGGATGCGCATGACAGCACGCCTTGGCTTTTGGCTGGCGTTTCATAATCGCGAGGTGAGTCATGCACTCTGAGGTGCGCTTATATTTACCAGCTAACTGAGTACCCTCCATATCGACAAGGCACATTTGCTCCAGAGTCATGAAACCCTTGGAAACCAGTGTGGGCGTGCAAAGAACTAGATTGTCGCCGACCCGAATCGTTAGATTACCGCCATTGCCATCAGTGTATTCGCGCGCCCACATGCGCTTGCCGATGTCCACCATGCGTTGCTTGATTTCGACAATCACGGGCGAG
>JAYSPI010000273.1:0-10412 GCA_043722215.1 Prosthecobacter sp. | reverse complement strand
GTTGGTTGGTTTCAAACGTTTATTCAAAAACAGACGGTGTTGGTACACCGTCTGATCAACCCGCACTACTTCACTCTAACACTTTAACGGAAAAAAATCCGCCGCCCTGTGGTGTGGGGCTGGGCTCGGACGCATGGTAGTAACTGCTGCGGGGCACTCCCAGCACGGCACAGATCGGACGGATGCCGTGCCCGGTGGATTCGTGGATGTCCATGATCATTTGCCGGAGTTGAGTTGGGGTCTGGTGCCAAGGATTACCGAGGCTTTTTTTAAAATGTCGTTCTCCTGTTTGAGGATGGCGTTCTCGCGCCGCAGGGCGCGCAGGTCGTCCGCGGCCCCGGCCCCCTCGCCTTCGGTTCGTGATCCGGCGATGCCGCCCTGCGAGTCCAGTCTCCAGCGGTAGAGCATGCTGGAGCTGATGCAGAGTTCTTCGGAAACCTGTTCGACGGGTTTGCCGGTGACGAGCAGTTCGACGGCCTGGGCTTTGAACTGGGGAGTGTAGTGTTTGCGTGGTTTCTGATTCATCTGGTGCTTATTGTAGCGGTTGATGGTCCAGAAATCTAGCGCACCTCAGGCGATCTCCACCATGGAGGTCATCGAGGAACTCATCAAGCTGGCCAAGGAAATGGACACCGCCACCAAGCGCGGGGTGGACCTCGGCCTGACCGACGACGAGGTCGCCTTCTACGACGCGCTGGCCGCCAACAACTCCGCCGTTCAAGCCATGGGCGACGACAAATTGAAAGTCATCGCCGCCGAACTCATCACCCAGGTGCGCAAAAGCGTGACCATCGACTGGACGCTACGCGAGTCCGCCCGCGCCCGGATCCGGGTGATGGTGAGGCGTATCCTCAACCGCTACGGCTACCCGCCCGACCTTCAGGAGCAGGCGGTCAAAACGGTCCTCGATCAGGCGGAACTGCTGTGCGCGGTGTGGGTGTGACCGCGCATAGGGGGGAATGGCCGTAGGGGCGGGGAGGAGGGCTCAGGAGCGGGAGGATTTGGCTAGCAGGCGGGCTTGTAGTTCGGGCCATTGGTCGCGGCTGACGATATAGCCGACGCACGAGGGGTGGCCGCAGCGGCAGAGGTGGTCTTCAAAGCAATCGACGTCGAAGCCGTAGTCGAAGGAGAGTTCCTCGCCGGAGTTGATATCGCGGAGTGAGTGGATGAATATTTTGCGGCCCTGGACCCAGGCCTGACAATTCGGTGCGCACGAATGATTGATGAGCCGAGCGGTGTTCCAGGGGACATTGCCGTCGATGTCGAAGTTTTTTGAGAGAGTGAAGATATAGACGGCGGCGTCGCCGGTTTTTAATGACTTCGCGTGCTGGGACAAGCCGCGGCGTTCGCTGACTTTTTTGTCGATCCGTTCGCCGACGTATTCGATGACCTGGGTCCCGTTAGGGATGAAGGTCGTTGCATAGACGCCACGCCCATGGATTTGGGAATCGCGCACCTCGCAATATCGGCTTTGGCCGCGCTGCCACAGGGCGATGAGTTTGCGGTGCAGGGATTTTTGCTCGGCGGATCGCTTGTTGGTTGCTGCCATGACTTGCTGTTAATTGGACTGGTGTTTTTCGACGGGTGGTAGGTCGATATTTGGCGGCAGGGTAGCGAACATTCCGCGGAGGTCGCTCGGTTTGAGCTGTGAGCCGTCGATGAACGTCCAGTCGTTGCGGTCTTTGTCGGAGATGGCGACCTGATAGCTGATGCTCTCAATGGTGATGACTTTTGGTGGTTGGCCGTCTGCACCATGGAGGATACGGAACTTGGTTGCGGTGGGCACCAGTACTAACCATTTGGTGAACATGAATTTCGTGACATTGGCACCGTTTTCCTTCACGATTTTTGTGTTAGGAGCTACCTCATAACAACGCGGTTGCCCTTGGGGCTTGAACGCAATCATGCTAATTCCCTGGCGCACCATGGCGGCGGCTACGCCCGCGGCTTGTTGCTCTGGGGTTTCCATCCCGTCGCCGCGCTTCGCGGTGCGTTCCTTCCACAGCGGGTTCATGCGCGCCACTGCGACCTGGTAGTGACCTAATACTACCTCATCGCCAAGCTTGGCCACGGCGGCCACGGCGGATGCCAGCACCTGCGGTGGCACGGCTTCGGTGGTCACCGTCGATTCAGTTAGGCTGGGCTGGGACGATCCATTCTGTTGGGCCTGGGTCAGGCTGGAGGTGAGTGCCAGGGTGAGGCACGGGGTGAGGCACGGGGTGAGGAAGCGCGACATTTTCACCCGGCAAGGGATGGCTGCTGGGTGCGGCGGCGTCAAGCCCGACGGGCAGGGGGCGAGGGGGTCAACCGGGAGTGATGCAAGGCCCCGCACGGTAGGCGAGAGTTGGGCGCCTTGCCCTAGGAATGGTGCGGTTGGAATTTTCGTTGGCCATCGTTTCTGCGCTGCTGCGAAAATTCCGGTTTTCAAGCGGGCCATCCCGGGCTTGAATTGGCGCTTCGCCATGAGCCACCCCATTATTCGCATTGCCCTCGGAGCCGATCACGGCGCCCTCGACCTCAAGAACGCCGTAGCCGCCCACTTGCATGCCTGCGGTTACGACGTGCAGGACTTTGGATCTCACACCCTTGATGCCGTCGATTATTCCGACTACGCCAACCTGGTGGCTCGCAACGTGGCGGATGGTACCTATGATGTGGGGATTTTGGCGTGTACCTCGGGCGTAGGCATGACGATCGCTGCGAACCGCCACCGCCACGTGCGTGCGGTCAACGTTCGCTCGGTTGAGGAAACCGTCGCCACCCGTCAACACAACGACGCCAATGTGCTCTGCCTGAGTGGGAAATTCACCGATGCCGCCACGGCCATCGCCATGGTGGATGCGTTCATCGCCACCGCCTTCATGGGCGGGCGCCACGAGGCGCGCGTCTGCAAATCCTCTGGCAGCCGGATCGCCGAGGTGGACCCAGCGGTCTATGCGGCCATCACGGCCGAGGAATACCGCCAGCGCAACAACATCGAGTTGATTGCCTCGGAAAACTTTGCGTCGCCCGCCGTGATGGAGGCCCAGGGATCGCTGCTGACCAATAAATACGCCGAGGGGTATCCCGGTCGCCGGTGGTATGGCGGCTGCGAAAACGTCGATGTCGTCGAACAACTTGCCGTGGATCGCGCCAAGGAGATTTTTGGAGCCGAGCACGCCAATGTTCAGCCGCATTCAGGCTCGCAAGCGAACACGGCGGTCTATTTCGCGGTGCTCCAACCGGGTGACAAGATTTTCACCATGGACCTCGCCCACGGCGGCCACCTGACCCATGGTCACAAGGCCAATTTTTCGGGCCGCTTCTACGACGTCACCCATTACGGGGTGAGTCCGGCCGACGAGCGGATTGACTACGACGAGTTGGAGTCCACCGCTCGCGCTCTCAAGCCGCAGCTCATCACCGTGGGTGCATCGGCCTACCCGCGCGTGATTGACTTCGAGCGCATGGGGAAACTTGCCCGCGAGATCGGAGCCTACTTATTTGTGGATATGGCACACATCGCGGGCTTAGTGGCGGCAGGGATTCACCCCAGCCCAGTGCCTCACGCGGATTTTGTGACCTCGACCACCCACAAGTCGCTGCGTGGCCCGCGCGGTGGGATCATCCTGTGCAGGCAGGAGTTTGCGAAAAAGATTGATTCACAGGTGTTTCCAGGGATTCAGGGTGGCCCGCTCATGCACGTGATCGCCGCCAAGGCCGTTTGCTTCTGCGAGGCGCTCAAGCCCGGCTTCAAGGAATACCAACAACAAATTGTCAAAAACGCCCAGGCCATCGCCGCGCGCCTCACCCACCACGGGTTTCGCATCGTCTCGGGAGGTACCGACAACCACCTCATGTTAGTGGATCTCCGCCCGAAAGGCCTCAATGGCTCTGAGGCATCTCACGCCCTCGACCTCGCCGGCATCACCGTCAATAAAAATGGCATCCCGTTCGATACGGGCAGCCCGATGAAGCCCAGTGGCATCCGGATTGGCACCCCAGCCGTCACCACCCGCGGAATGAAAGAAGTCGATGTCGAGCAAGTCGCCGATTTCATCCATGAGGCATTGGCTGATCCAACCAACGAGCGTGCGTTGGACGCCCTGCGTGAGCGCGTGTTTGCGTTCAACCGTGCCTTCCCGCTGCCGTGGTGAGGTCGCGACCCTGGCTCATGAGCCGCTGATGGGGGCTTCACATCCCGCGACGGCGCAACCGTCACTCGCCATGGCGGTCGCTCCCGTGACTCGGGGTTGGGGATTCATTACGCCCGCGTGCGGTTCAGGCGGCGTGACGCAGCAAGGCGACGAGCACGCCCTGGATGACGAGTTCGCGGGCGGGGATGAGGTCGGGGTAGGCAGGGTTTTCGGCGCGGAGGAACGGTTGGCCCTTATCGATCAAGAAGCGTTTCAAGGTCGTTTCGCCGTCGATCAGGGCAGCGACGATTTCGCCCTTGCGGGGATCGCGAATCTCCAGGATCACGGTGTCGCCATGGCAAATATGGGCGTCGATCATCGAGTCGCCACGCACTTTGAGGGCAAAAGTTTGGGCATTGCGGGGGATGCCGAGGGCGGAGATGTCCACCGAGATGGAGCCCTGGCGTTCGGGTTCGGCATCTTGGGCCATGCCTGCGGCGATATCGCCGTAGATCGGGATGTCGGCGATTTCACCGCGATCGAGTGACTCAGGGAAGATCACGGCGCGGGCCTTGCCGGCGAGGCGTTGGATGACGCCCTTGCGTTCCAGTGCGCGCAAGTGGCTGATGGCGGCGGTTTGGCTGGCGAAGCCGAAGTAGTGCTGGATTTCGCGGGTGCTGGGCATGATCCCGGTTTGGCGCTGGGACATGCGGAGGTATTCGACGATCTCGAGTTGGCGGCGGGTGAGATTCGGTTGCATCATTTTATGAACAGTGTTCGATGGAACAAACAATAAAAGCGATCCTGGCGCAAGCGAAAAGATAAATTTTGGAATGAGGACAGGCATCGAATGAATTGCCACGAGAATCTAAATGAACCACACTGGCCTAGTGAACCGCCAGTGAGGCGTCGTGATGCTCAACTGGCCACTCCAGAAACCATTCAATGCAGCGGCAAAAATATGGAATACGGCGGGGGGGCGAGCATCGGTTGAATATTCTGTTGGCGGGTTGAGTGTCAGAAGCTCATACCCCGGATCGTGTCAATTATGCATCGTGTGCTGTACCTACATCTTCATTTGTTAGTGGCGTTGTATGCGACCACGGCGATTTTTGGTCATTTGATCACGCTGAGTGCGCCGGCGCTAGTGGTTTGGCGTTCGGTGTTGGCGGCGGCGGGCGGGGTGGTGTTCGTGGTGGTGCAGCGTCGGAACCCGTTCCCCCCGCCCGCCAGGATTCTGCCATTGCTCGGCATCGGTGCCGTTGTCGGGCTCCATTGGTTGTGCTTCTTTGGCGCTATCAAGCTGGCCAATATTTCGATTTGTTTGGCTGGCATGGCCAGCATCTCGTTTTTCACTGCGTTTACCGAACCCATGTTAGAGAAGCGACGCGTGCGGACACTTGAGGTGGCGCTTGGTCTGCTTGTCTTGTTAGGTATTCTGCTCATTGCGGGGTTTGAGCGCGGGCGGCTTCTCGGGCTGGCGGTTGCGTTGCTTGGGGCGCTGCTGGCCTCGATCTTCCCGGTGCTCAACCGTCGTCTTGTCAACGAGGGGCGGCTCGACCCGCAGGTCATGATGATTTGGGAAATGATCGGTGTGGCAGCGATCGCAGGGGTGTGTTTACCGTGGCTCGATGGCACCGGTGCCTATGGTCGATTGTTCGACCTGCGGGGTCTGGACGGGGTTTGGTTATTGTGGTTGGCTTGGGCGTGTACGGTTTTTGCGTATGCGTTTCACATTCATTTATTGCGCCACTTCAGTGCGTATACCAGCAATCTCGCTAACAACTTTGAGCCGGTTTACGGGATCCTTGGAGCGGCCATCTTGTTCGGTGAGCACCGTCAGCTTCACCCGGGGTTTTTCGCCGGTGCGGCGACCATCATCGTGGCGAACATCGCCCATCCGCTCATTCTGAGGGCGCGGCGCTCGCGCTCCTGAGCGACTTGTTTGCTTGGACGCTCGCAGCGTTATGCGGCATGGCGCGCCGCAGGAAATCACTGCAGCCAGATAGATTTCAGATAGGGAGTGTCGGTGAAGTCGGCGGGCATGCGGGCATGGTGGGGGCGCAGCGGGCGGGGGAGCTCGTCTAACAACTGTGATTCAAACTCGCGGGGTGAGATACTGCGGCAGTTGGTGCAGCAGAGGAGCCAGCCATCCTGGGTGAGGATGTTGGCGGCGAGTGCGGCGAGTTGTCCGAAGTGATGTTCGACACGGAAGACCTTGCCGCGGTCATCGCGGGAGAATGTCGGGGGGTCGAGGATAATGGCGTCGAACTTGCGTCCTTGTTTGGCGAAGCGGCGCAGCCAGTGGAAGGTGTCGCCCTTGCAGAAGTGGTGATCTGCGGGGTCGAGGTGGTTATGGATGAAGTTGCGCTTGGCCCAGTCGAGGTAGGTTTGTGATAGGTCGAGGGTGGTGGTTTGGGCACCGGCGCTGGCGGCGGCCACTGAGAAGGCGCCGGTATAGGCGAAGGTGTTGAGAAGTTTGAGGCCGGGGCGCATCAGGCGGTGGACTTCGGCGCGGTTAAGGCGTTGATCGAGGAAGATGCCATGCGAGTAGCCGGCTTGGAATGAGATTTCGTAGTTGAGCGAGTGTTCGCGGATGAGGAATGGGGCGGTGACTTGCGGGCCGCACAGGTGGCTGGGAGACTCCTTGAGGTGGGGGTCGAGGCGTTTGCCATAACACGAGTGGTGGTGGTCACGCAGCCATTCACCGACCTGGGGGGAGATGGTGGTGGTGGATGCTAACAGCCAGTGGTCGGCGTATGTTTCTAGCACCAGGTCTGGCAGTCCATCGCCCGCGCCATCGATTAGGCGCAGGGCATTGGTGTCATCCGTGAGCAGTGGGGCACGTTTGGCGAGAGCGGAAACCAGCAGATCAAGCATGATATCACGCGGATTGTTCGAGCATCCGGAGAAGCGGTGCCTGTGCGCGCAGGCGTAGGGATTCCTCCATTTCGATGCGGGGTTGCAGTGAGTTGAGGCAATCGCGGAGTTTTTGCAGGGTGTTGAGTTTCATGTAGCGGCATTCAGCGCAGGCGCAGCGGTCGGTGGGGCCGGCGATGAGGTTTTTATCAGGGCATTCCTTGCGCAGGCGGTGGAGCATACCGCTCTCAGTGACGACGATGATCTCTCTAACTGGTGCATTGCGGCAGTAGGTGACCATTTTTTCAGTCGAGCAGACTTTGTCGGCGAGGAGGCGGACCGCATGGGTGCATTCCGGGTGGGCGACGACGAGGGCATTGGGGAACTGGTTTTTGATGCGGTGGATCGCGTCGCGGGTAAACTCGACGTGGACATAGCAACTGCCTTGCCAGAGGTCCATTGGGCGGCCGGTTTGTTCGATGACCCAGGCGCCGAGGTTGGCGTCGGGGACGAATAGGATGGGTCGGTCTGGGGGGGCTTGTTGGACGATGGATACGGCGTTGCCGGAGGTGCAGATGACATCGCAGAGGGCCTTTACGCCGCCGGAACAATTGATATAGGCGATGACATAGTAGTTTTTCGCCGCGTGGGTGGTTAGATAGGCGGCTAGGTCGTCGGCGGTGCATGATTGTTCTAGCGAGCAGCCGGCGTCGCGGTCGGGAAGCACGACGATTTTCCCTGGGTTGACGATTTTAGCGGTTTCCGCCATGAAGTGGACGCCACAGAAGACGATTACATCGGCAGCGGTGGTCTTTGCCTGATAGGCTAGGCCGAGTGAGTCGCCGACGAAATCGGCGACGTCCTGGATGTCGCCGGTTTGATAGTTATGGGCGAGGATGACGGCGTTGCGGGCCTGTTTGAGGGCGAGTATTTCCTGGGTGAGGTCGAGCATGGCGGCCATGGGGAAATGGGTGTGGGTGTTAGGGGGGAGGGTTGGTTTCCGGGATCATTTCGAGGGTTCCGATGTGTTTGGCACCGGATTTCACCACGAGTGAGGTGGTGCGGACCAGGCCTTGGAGGCGGGCGCGTTTTTCGAGGGTGAGGGTGCCGGAGCAGGAGATTTGGCCGCGGACCTGGCCATCGATGGTGGCGGTGGTGGCGGTGACCGGGCTGATGAATTCGACGCGAGCGCCCTTTTCGATTTTGAGGTGGCGGCATTCGACGGAGCCGAGGATTTTTCCGTGGTTGCGGATGATGAGGTCGCCCGAGCAGACGACCGAGCCGATGAGCGAGCCAAGCACGGTGAGGTGGTGGCAGCGCAGGGTTGCGCAGTTGACGGTGGCGGATTTTTGGATGACGACGTTGCCGCAGGTTTGGATTTGGCGGTTCCACGGGCCGGCGATGTCAAAATCCTGCAGGCTGACGTAGCCACTGCATTTTGGGCACTGGCTCGATTGGGCTTCGGCGATGGTGGTAAATGGATGGTTGCAGCTGAAGCAGGTGACGGGGCGGCGCGGTTTGAGCGGGTGGAGCCAGCGCATCAGGAATGAGCGGGCGGGGGGCGTGGGTGGTCCGGTGTGCAGTGGGGTTTTGGGTTTTGGAGCGGGTGGCGCGGGGTCGCTGTCCTTGCGAGGTGGGGCTAGGCGCGCCACGGGGTGGGTTCTGACGACGCCCTTGCCATCGCGAACTTGGAAGTTGGCCCGGCAGGCCCGGCACTGGGTGGAAACCACGAGTGCGGGCTCGATTTGAACATGCTCGCATTCTGGGCATGCCACCTCGATACGATGGCGCTGTGGCTCATCGGCCATGGTTGGGGGGCGTGTCGTATGGTCCTGAGTCGTCAACGTCACGAGTTGGTGCCGACGAGGGTCCCTTGTTTGGGAGCGGTAGCGGTGACCACGGGTTTGCCAGTTGCCGGGACCGTTGTCTGGGCTGGGGCTGGGGATTGAGCGGGTGATTGAGCAGGGGTGCCCACGGTAGATTTGCCGACGAAGATGGCACCGGCTTCGATCGACAGGGTTTTGGCCTTGATGTCGCCGACGACTTCGGCGCTGGATTTGAGTTCGACGCGGTCGGTGGCGGTGAGGTTGCCATGGACCTTGCCGTAAACGATAACGGTGGCGGTTTTGACTTCCGCCTTGATGCGGGCGTTTTCGCCGATGGTGAGGTTGCCGTCGGAGAAGATTTCGCCTTCGATTTTTCCATCGACGACTAGGTCATTGGTGAACTTGACCGTGCCTTTGATTTCGACATCTGAGGAGAGGATGTTGCGGGTTGCGGTCGGCGCGCCGCGGACTGGTGCGGGCTGGGTGCTGTAGGGTGCGGGGCTGGCGACGGGTTCTGGCCGTTGGATTTCGGGCAGTGGGGGGGCAGTGCGCGCCGCTTCGTTGTTGTGGCCGTAGCCGATGACTTTTTTGAACACGGTGGTGTAAGTGTTAGATAGGGATGAGAAGGTAAGCAATGGGAGCTCAGGGTTGCGGAACAGCGGGTTGGGTGGTCGCCGCCGGTGGGGCGGTGGGGGGGGCGTCGGTCTTGGGTGCAGGCGGGGCGTCGATTTCGACGGGGGGCATGGTTTTCAAGGTGGCGAGGCGTTTTTTGGCGGTCGCGGCGAATCCGCTATCAGGGAAGTCGGCGTTGACGCGGGAGTAGGAAGCGGTGGCCTTGTCGAGGGTGGCGGCGGCTTTGGCGATGTCACCGAGGCAGATCAAGGCATAGGGGGCGATGAAGGCGGCTTTCGGGTCATCTACGATGGCTTGGAAAATCGAGGTTGCGTCAGCGGATTTGCCTTGGATCATGAGTTTTGAGCCGAGGCTAGCTTGAGCGGATGGGCGCGCTGGGTGGTCCGGGTTATCGGCGATGAATTTGCGGAGAGATTCGATGGCGATCTCTTGTTGGCCGCTGGACCATTGGCGGTCGGCGAGGATGACTACGGCGCTGCGTGCGGCCAAGGTGCCCGGGTGACCGTTGATGAGGGCTTGGAGGGCGGCGAGGTCATCCGCTTGATTGAAGATGGCGCCGGCGGTTTCTTGCTGACTTTGCTCGATGCCGCGATAGACGACGAGAGCGGCAGCTCCGATGGCAAGGACGATGGCGAGGGCGATCAGGTTTTTTTGATTGCGGTCGAGAAATTGTTCGAAGGCATTTGGGCCTTGGGAGATTTCGGCGAGAGGCACGGGAGAGGAGGAAAGATCGGTAGGCATGACGGACAGGGCGCGGATGTGAGCGCACAGCGATCAAAGCGCCGCTGCGGTCGAAATCAATGCGGAAGTCAGGATGGGTGTCGATTTTCGTGATTTCGAGCGGCTGGGTGGGTGATTTTCATGGTCAAGCAGGCGGCGCTGGCTAGGCTGCGCGGGGATGTCGAAACGGCTGTATGTGGTAGCAGGGGAGTTGAGTGGGGATGCCCACGGGGCAGGCTTATTGCGGGCGCTGCAGGCG
>JAYSPI010000272.1:0-7329 GCA_043722215.1 Prosthecobacter sp. | reverse complement strand
CAAACCCATCGGCAGATGGCCAGCGGGTTATCGATGCCTATCGGGTTCAAGAATGGCACGCTGGGCAATCTCGAGCCGGCGATCAACGCGATCAAGGCGGCCAACGAGCCGCAGACATTTCTCGGGGTGGGAATGGACGGGCGCGCATCAGCCGTCACGACCACCGGCAACCCGGATTGTCACCTGATTCTGCGCGGCGGCGAGGGTCAGCCCAACTACGATGCCGCCAGCGTGGCGACGACGCGCAATCTGCTGCATGCCCACCGATTGGCGGCAGCGATTGTGATCGATGCGA
Source organism: Prosthecobacter sp. (assembly GCA_043722215.1). GTDB lineage: Bacteria > Verrucomicrobiota > Verrucomicrobiia > Verrucomicrobiales > Akkermansiaceae > Luteolibacter. The sequence goes on along the minus strand of JAYSPI010000272.1, from coordinate 7,034 downwards.
GCCATGCCAATTGCAACAAAGACCACCGACTGATGCCCGGGGTGTTCGAGGCAATCGTGCGCCAGCGCGCCGCCGGTGATACGTCGATCATCGGGGCGATGCTGGAAAGCAACTTGCAGGCGGGTGCCCAGAAATTTCCGCAACCGCGTGCTGACCTACGCTACGGCCAAAGCATCACCGATGCGTGCATCGACTGGGAAACCACCGAGCAACTGATCTTAGCGGCATTTTCCATGTTGGCACCCACCCGGTGACCCACCCGTGCCGACACCGGGTGCCTCAGCGCTCGCCCGCGATAAGGTCGTCGAACGTCTGGCGGCGGCGTGCGACGGTGGCGGCGGCACCATGAACTAGGATCTCGGCAGGCAGCGGCCGCGAGTTATAGTTAGACGCCATGGTAAATCCATAAGCGCCCGCCGACATCAGCGCGACTATCTCGCCCGGTTGGAAGTCGGGCAGCAGGCGGTTCTGGCAGAAAAAATCGCCGCTCTCGCAGATTGGCCCGACGACATCGGCGGCAATCGCCGGGGTGGGCGGCGCTTGCTGGAGCGGGACAATATCATGATAGCCTTCGTAAAGAGCTGGGCGAATCAAGTCATTCATCCCGGCATCGACGATTTTAAAGGTCTTGGCCACACCTTTTTTTTGATAAATGCAACGTGTGAGGAGAACCCCGGCGTTGCCAACGATGAGACGGCCCGGTTCCACTAGGATTTTCAAACCTAGCGACTGGAGGCGCGGGACAATTTCCGAGCCATAACGCTCGATTGTAAGCGGGCGCATGTCGTCAGGAAGTTTTTCCCACCAATCAGTGACACCGGATTCTAACGATTCTTTATAGATGATGCCAATACCGCCACCAATCGACCAGAACTCGATCCCATGGCGTGCTTTGAGGTGGGCGGCCAGGGGTGCCACTTTTTCCACGGCTTCAATGAAGGGAGCAATCGAGGTGAGCTGAGAGCCGATGTGCATCTGCAGCCCGCGCAGTCGCAGGTGAGGCAATTCGGTGGCCGCCCGATCATAGAGGTCGGCGATGGCCTCGATATCGACGCCAAACTTGTTTTCAGACTTCCCCGTCGAGATATACTTATGGGTTTTGGCGTCCACGTTCGGGTTCACGCGCACCGCGACTGGGGCGGATTTCCCGAGTTCCCCGGCCACTGCGTTGAGGAAGCGTAGCTCGTCTTCGCTTTCGACGTTGAAGGAATAGATCCCCTGCTCAAGAGCATAGAGGATTTCCTGGCGGGTTTTACCCACCCCGGCGAATGTGCAATGGGCCGGGTCGCCACCCGCTTGGATAACCCGAAACAACTCGCCTCCCGAGACGATGTCGAAGCCCGCACCCTCAGCTGCGAGCAAGCGCAGTACCGACAAGTTGGAGTTCGCTTTGACGGCGTAGGCGACGTGGTGATCGAGGCCGGCCAGCGCGGCATCCAGGCGTCGGTAATGGTCGAGAATGGTGGCAGTAGAATAAACGTAGAGCGGGGTGCCATGCTGCTCGGCAAGAGCAGCCAGTTCGACATCTTCGCAGAAAAGGGAACCTTGTTTATAGGAAAATCCGTGCATCGGGGGATTTAGGTAACCTCCCAAGGCCCCGTGGTAAAGACCAGAAGCACGCGAGGACGACGGTTTGATCGCCGGCAAGCACTGCGCCTTAGATATTGATCTGAACCATGGCGCGTTTGCGCCGGGATTCGATCCAACGATCGTATTGGCCGGAGGTTTTCTTTTTCCGGACGCGTTCTTCGATCATTTCACGGACTTTTTCCAGCGGGGGTGACGGGCCGAAGGTGATTTTCACCGGTTTGACCAGAGTGAACCCCTGCGGGTCCATCAACGGACCCTTCGTTTTCCCTACCGGAGTCTCGAAGAGAATGGCCGCAAATTCGGGGGAAAGATCGGTGCGCGGGACGCTTTCTTGCAAGCCTCCTTGGGCGGCAAATGCGTCCTTGGAATTCGCCTGGGCGAGTGCCGCAAAGTCCTTGCCGTCGGCCAGTTGTTTGGCCAGCCCTTCGCAGGTGGCGAGTTGGCTTTCGGGGGTCGCTTGCGGTTGGAGCGGATCGCTTGCGGGAATGAAGATTTTGCGGAAGGAAATCACATCCTTAGTGACGTCACGCAGGGTCAGCTTCACGTCATCATATTCCTTCTGGATTTCGTGAGGCAGCGGTGGCGGAGCGTCGGAGAACTGTTGGGCGCGCATCGCCTGGACGATCATTTTTTCGCGGGTCATTGTGCGGTAGCCTTCCATGGTGAGACGGCTGCGTTTGAGTTCCTCACGGAACTTAACTTCATCGCCGTTATAGAGTTCGCGCATTTGGCGTTTGATTTCCTCATCGATGATGAACGGCTTGATGGTGGCTCCGACTTGTTTGAACTCGTCGAGGATGATTTGCCGGTCCACGAGTTCCTGCAGGATCTTGGTTTTGATTTCCTTGAACTGACGGTCAAACTCCGGGCCGCGGCGCGGGAACTGCGCCGAGAGCTGCGCAAACATCGGCGCCAACATGAACGACACCTGGTTCTTGGTGATCACCCGACCATTGACCCGCGCGGCAATCCCATCAACCTCGACTGGACCCCTAGGCTCGGGGGCTGGGCGCGGCGGCGATTGAGCCTGCAGCCGGGGCAGGCAGATGGCGGCAAGCACCAGGGCAAGAACGAGAACGGGACGCGGTTTCATGTAGGCAACGTGTTGATGGGCGCTAACGACCGCGCCTGCCAAGCCCAAAGCTCTCTGTGGCAGGCGCGGATTGCAAGCGGGGAAAATCGAATCGCTCGCCCAGGCGATATGCACGACGGACCGGCCACTCGCTGGCAGCGAACTCCCACGCCCTGAAAAACTTGTGAAACACACTGGCAGGCCAACACAATTGTCGTTACGGTCACGGGCGGATGGATGCGGAGAAACCGAAAAATTTTTGGAAGCCGGAGCCTTTGCTGGGTGGGTTGGCGTTATTATTGCTATTGACCGGGTGTTTTTTCGTGGTGCGGCCATTTTTATCGGCGCTGATGTGGGCGGTGATCTTTGCCTATTCATTGCACCCTCTGCAACGGGTGTTTACGCGCTGGTTTCGCGGCTCGCGCACACTCGCGGCCTGCCTGGTGACGCTCACGGTGACGGGGGTCTTTGTCGGGCCGGTGGTGGTGATCGGGATGAGCATTTCCCAGGACAGCAAGGATTTGGCGATGGCCACTCGCAATTGGTTCATGGCGGTGCCCAAGCACCCCCCCGCCTGGGTCGGACAGGTCCCGGTCATCGGTACCGAAATGGTCAACTACTGGTCCGACATCGCCGACGACCGCGACCGCTGGATGGCCCAACTCGAAAAGGAAGTCCAAGCGCCACCCCCACGCCCGAAAATCGTGCTCGAAACCAGCGATGGCTATGTCATGCAGGACCCACCACCCAGCACCCAGGTGAGCGGGGCCGCGGCACTGGCCGCCGAAGAACGCAAAACCGCCTCCTCACACGCGGTGGAATTGTTAGGCCGCTATTTGGCGTGGGCTCAGTCGTGGTTGATCTCCGCCGGGAAGACAGTGGTGCAAGGGGTCACCCAGGTGCTCATCAGCGCGTTCCTGGCATTTTTCCTCCTGCGCGACGCCCCGGAACTCGCCGAACGACTGGCGGTCTCGGTCGAGCGATTGGCTGGTCCCCGTGGCCGACATTTGATCAAAGTGGCTGGCGACACCGTGCGCGGAGTGATCTTTGGGATTTTAGGCACGGCGATCGCGCAGGCGTTGGTGGCGGGGCTAGGGTTTTGGATCGCGGACGTACCGGGAGCGGTGCTACTGGCGGTGCTAACATTCTTTTTTGCGGTGATGCCATTTGGCCCGCCGCTCATCTGGTTGCCCGCGGCATTATGGTTGTTTGCGCAAGACAAACCGGGCTTGGGTTCCTTCATGCTGGCGTGGGGGTTTCTCGGCATCAGCAGCGTTGATAATTTTTTACGACCCTATCTGATCAGCCACGGCAGCAAAATGCCCTTTGCGCTGATTTTCTGCGGCGTCATCGGCGGGGCTCTCGCCTTTGGTCTCGTCGGGGTGTTCATTGGGCCGACGATGCTGGCCGTGGCCTTCCGCCTGATCGATGAATGGTCGTCCAATCGCCCAGTGGCGACCACGCCGTAAGCGCAGCCCCGGATTTCACCATTGCATGACTGCCCAAGATCGGTCACACCGATGGCATGGCGGTGAGTTCCCAGGCGTTAAATCATGTGGTGGACGTCTGCGAACGGAATTTTCGCGCGCGCGGCGAAATGGGCGCATCCGTGAGCATTTGGTGCGATGGCCAAGAGATCCTGTCATACGGCCACGGCTGGTGCGAACGTCAGCAATCCCGCGCCTGGACCTGCGACACCCTGGTGCCTGTCTATTCAGCCACCAAAGTACCGGCTGCGGCCACATTGTTGCTGGCCCTCGCGAGCCGTGGCTTGAACGAGCACACCCGGGTGTGCGAGGTTTGGCCACGGTTTCCCATCGCCGCGGCCACATTCTCCCACCTGCTCTCCCACCAATGCGGATTGTCCGCCCTCGACCAACGCGCCAACGTCCTCGACCACCCAGCCGTCGTCACCGCCATCGAACGTCAATCGCCTGCGTGGCCACTGGGCGACGGCCATGGCTACCACCCGCGGACGTTCGGCGCGTTGCTCGATGAACCCGTGCGCCGCCTCACCGGCCTGACCCTCGGCGGCTATTGGCGCGAAATGATCGCCGGCCCACTCGGCCTGGATTTCTGGATCGGCCTACCCGAAAACCAATGGCCGCGGGTCGCCCGCCTCTACCCGGGCAAGGCAGGCAAGGACGACCTAGCCGACGCATTTTTCAAGCAGCTCACCATCTCCGGGTCCTTCACCCGCCGTGCGTTCGCCGCGCCCCACGGACTGCATGCCATCCAGGACATGAACGAACCCCGCGCCTGGTCGGCTGGCCTGCCCGCCTTCGGCGGGGTGGGCACCGCCTCGGCATTGGCCAAATTCTATCAGGCCGCAATCGGTGCCATCGCCAGCCCATTACCGCCGCAGGTCCGTCACGCCCTCGCGACCCATCAATCTGCGGGCGATGACCGAGTCCTGCTGCGGCCCACCGTCTTCACCTGCGGTGCCCAGCAAGACCCACTCGACCACCACGGCCGGAAAATCCGCCAGATTTACGGGCCATCGCAGGCCGCCTTCGGGCATCCGGGCGCGGGCGGGAGTCACGGGCTCGGCGATCCGGCGACCGGGATCTCGTTTGCCTACGTGATGAACCAGATGGACGTGAGCGTGATGCCAGGCGTGAAATGCCTGGATTTGGTCGAAGCGTTGTTCACGCCCGCGTGAGTCTCACGATTGAGCCCTCGCCTACACCACCTTCTTGACGAAGCACGCTTTCAGCCCGATGGCCATGCCGTCCATTTTGCAAGCAATCTCGTGATCGCCATCCACCAGGCGGATCGCCTTCGACTTGGTGCCTACTTTCAGCACATCCGACGATCCTTTGAGCTTCAAATCCTTGATCATCGCCACAATGTCGCCATCCGCCAATACATTGCCGTAGGCATCCTTGACTACCCGCTCGCTAAGCGCCTCGTCTGACGGCCCTTCCGCCTGCCACTCATGGCCGCAGGTTAGGCATTCATACTGGCCAGGGTGGCTCAGCACATCGGTCATTTCGCACAGCGGGCAGGCAGGTTGGCTCATCGCCCAGCCACCCAAGACCACCCCACCCGAAAACTCAAGCACTGAGTCCATCGCCCGATTTCACCCCACGACAGGCGTATAATCTTGCCACTCCCCTGCCCCTGCGAGTAAATCCCCCTGCACTGAGCTGTGATGCGATCGTTGGCCCACACCGGCTCACCTCGCCAAAGCGCCTCCAGCAATTCGGCTAGACTCATCCCTAGCCATTTCCAAAACAATGCCGCCGTGGCGGAATGGTAGACGCCACGGACTTAAAATCCGTTGTTGGGCAACCAGCGTGGGGGTTCGAGTCCCCCCGGCGGCACTCTAATCTGCTGGATTTCAGTGGATTAGGTCAAAATCGAGCGATTTCTAAAAAACGCCGATTTTGGTTAAAAAAAGGCCGATTTTAGCCCCTCTGGAATACTTTAGAATACTTTTTAACAGATAGATTTGAACCGCTCGACCGGCCAAAATTGTCTGACGGCGGGGAAAAATCGCCCCACTTGGGTTAATACCAATGGCCTCAACGCCAAAGCCGTGATCATTATCGGCCTCCCGCCCCATCAGGACCTCGACTCCGATTACGACCACTATTCCTGGTTCATGGCCGTCAGCCGGGCTCGCCAGTTGCTGGCCGTGGTCGAAAACGGATGATGCATCAGGCGGGCGGTCATCTCGGGCCATTCCTACCTAACGGGTTCAGACAGCCAGTGGGATGCGGGGGCTTGGAGGAATTCGGCGATGGGAATGCCCTGGCCGCCGACGAGGAGTTTGGCGGTGGGGTGGTGTGCTTTGTCGAAGGCGGCGATGCCGGTGAGGGTTTCCTTGCGGCCGCCGCTTTTGACCTCGATGGCGACCAAGGCGTCGCCGCGCTGGAGCACGAAATCGACTTCCAGGTTTCGCTCGCGCCAATAGGTGACCTGGATGCCGGTGCCGATTGCGGTGTTGACGAGGTGCGCGCCGACTGCGGATTCGACCAAGCGGCCCCAGGCATCGGCGTCGGTGCGCCAGGCCTCGGGGCTGCGGCCGGATTGGGCGGTCATGAGGGCCGTGTTGAGGACTTGCAGTTTAGGACTGGAAGCCCGCTGACGGATTTGGTTTCCAGAATACTTCTGCAAACCGGCGACCATGCCCGCGCCTTCGAGGAGTTGGAGGTAATGCGCGAGGGTGACGGTATTGCCGGCATCCACCAACTGGCCGAGCATTTTCTGATAGGCAAGGATCTGACCGGAATAGGCGCAGGCGAGTTGGAACATGCGGCGGAGCAGCGCCGGCTTATCAACCCGGTTGAGCAACAGGATGTCGCGTGACAGGGTGGTTTCAATCAGGGAGTCGTTGATGTATTGCCGCCACCGGTCGGGATCGTCC
>JAYSPI010000271.1:0-2343 GCA_043722215.1 Prosthecobacter sp. | reverse complement strand
CCTGCAAGTTGATAGTCGCGGAGAGTGGCTTGCACGCCGGTATCGGGTTCCACTGCTTCGATGCCGGTGAAGTCGTGCAGCTTGCTGGCCAGGTTGGCGAGATCGGGCGGTGGTTCGATGGCCAAGCTATCGAGGCTGGCGAGAGCGGCGGCGTCGAGTGGGTGGAGGCGTACGTGGTCGGGGAATTTGGGGTCGATGAGAGACGCGAGATGATTGAGGATGCGGCGCACGCGGCCAATGGGCAGGCGCAGCGCGTCTCCACCGGGCAGTGGGGCGTAGATATAGCCTGAGTCTTGGCATTCCAGGGTTTCCTCGAGGAAATCATTTTCTAACAACTCGGCGAGAATCGGTAGCAAGTCGTAGCGGGTGCCGCCGACATCAAAACCCACTGAGAGGCTGAACCATCCGCCGTCGCCGCTGCTGAGTTTGCTGTCCCAATGCGCGGGATCGGCATTGAACACCCGGTGGCCGACGTTGTCATCGACGGTGATCTGCCAGCCGCAGGATTCTAACATGGCAAGGTGTTCGCCGCGGAACCGGTGCCAGAATAAATCCACGGGCACCCGGCTCGGGTCCGGGAACCAGCGGTCGCGTGACGCGGCATCGCGGGCGGCCCGCGATTTCTGATTCATGAGCAACCGCCACGCCGAATTCGATTGCAGTGATGAGAGACCGGCGTCGGCGAGTTGGCGTGCGGCGGCATGTTCCGCCGCCGCATGGTGGTGGAGGCAGGCTGGCTGGCCGTTGGCTAGGGTGACGCGGCTGGTCCACTCTGGCATTGAGGAGCGCAGCGGACTTCGATGGGTGTCGTAGATGGCGGTGGCGTCGGCGGAAATCCAGGCCTCGGGGTCGGGTTGGCCGAGTGACTGGAGGAGCATGCGCGACGTGCGATCGACCGGTTCGCGTGTTACGTGGAGTTCGAAGCGCGGCGCGGGTGAAAGGATCGGCAGGTCTGGCGGCGGTACGGCGCCTGGGGTGTGTGGTTTGGCGGCGGCAACAGATGCTGCCACTGCGGCGGCCACGCTCCGCCCGTGCAAGCGGGTGAGGTCGCGTTCCTTTTCCGCCCGCAACATCAATGCGGCCGCATGCGCGCAAAACGCTCCGGTTTCACAAGAGCAGCCGGCGTCAAACCTCCATGCGCCGCTGTCCTGCCAGAACTCCACCGTGGGTTCCTCTTGGGCAACCTCACCGGCTAGCGTGAAGGCACCCGCTGACGGCTCATCCACCCGGAGGTTTTTCGCTTTGGCCACCCACGACCGCGCGGCTGTGAGCACCTCATCGTCAAACCGGCTTTTCCAGCGGGAATCGCGCAGGAACGTGGCAATGGCGGGTTCGGGAGGCACAGCGGTGCGTCACGATTGAGTCGATGGCGAACAAAGTTCGACGACGATGCCGTCTTTGTCGCGGACGAAGGCGACCGTTTGGCCCCATGACTTAGTGGCCGGCGGGGCAACGGGTGCCGCCCCGGCCGACAGTGCGCGGTCATAGGCGGCCTGGACGTTGCCGGTGATGAAAGCGATTTCGAACCCGGCCGGCGGCCCGAGCGGGTTGTTTTCACGAAAGCCGCCGGGCAGGTTCGATTTGGCGAGGCCGTAGGACGCGAATGCCAGGGTGGTGGCACCAGTGTCCATCTCGGCATATAAGCCTGCCTCATGGACAAACCGGCGTCCGAGACCGAAGGCATCTTCGTAGAACGCCACGGATCGCGGCACGTCATGCACGTAAAGAATCGTGTAGCCGAGCTTCATGGCCGAGAGCCTCACAAAATCCACCACGGCAAGACAAGCAATGATTGGTTGAATTGGCGGAGATGTCTGCCAGAGGCTTGGTGGTTCAGGAGATTTTCAAATCAAAGGTCTTGGCGAGGTCGTCGGCATGGCACAGGCTGGGTGCCCCGGTACATGAGCACGGTTTTGGAAACCATCAATGGCGGCACACGCTATCTTGAAAAACGCGGCATTGAGGACGCCCGCCGCAACATGCAGATGCTGGTCGCCCGGCAGCTCGGGTGTACCCGCATGGAGTTGTATCTCCAGTTTGATCGCCCGATCGAAGAGCCCGCGCTGGTGCTCCTGCGCGCATTATTGAAGCAACGCGGCGAGGGAGTCCCACTCCAACACCTGCTAGGTACCGTGGGCTTTCACAATCGTGAATTCATCACCGATGGCCGCGCCCTCATCCCTCGACCCGAGACCGAGGAACTCGCCGAGTGGGTCCTCACCTGGCCACTGCCGACCGAATTGCGAGTGCTCGATATGGGTTGTGGGTCCGGCGTGCTCGGGCTGACACTCGCGGCCGAACGCCCCGCCTGGGATGTTACCCTGGCAGATGTGTCGCCGGATG
>JAYSPI010000270.1:0-3432 GCA_043722215.1 Prosthecobacter sp. | reverse complement strand
GAAGCCCTTCCTCATGAAGGACAAAGGCGGAATCTACATCATCGACCTGGAAAAAACCGTCCAGCAACTCGATAAAGCCTCCACCTTCCTCGCCGACCTGGTGAGCAAAGGCAAAAAAGTCCTATTTGTCGGCTGCAAGCGCCAGGCCCAGGACGCCATCCGCGAAGCCGCTGAGGCGACCGGCCAACACTACGTGAACCACCGCTGGCTCGGTGGCATGCTCACCAACAGTCTGACCGTGCGCAAGAGCGTCGAACGCCTGAAGTATCTCGAAACCATCGAAAAACAGCCTGAATTCAAGGCGATGTCGAAAAAGGAACTCGCCGCCCTCGGCCGCGAGCGCGAAAAGCTCCTGCGCAACCTGCGCGGCGTGCGCGAAATGGATAAAAAGCCTGACGCAGTGGTCATCGTGGACTCCGCCCGCGAGACCATCGCGGTGGCTGAAGCCCGCCGCCTCAACATCCCGATCATCGCACTAGTGGACACCAATGCCGATCCGGCGCTAGTCCAATTCCCGATCCCTGGCAATGACGACGCGATCCGCTCGATCCGCATCATCCTCCAGAACTTGGTCGATGCCATGGTTGCCACTCGTAAAAGCTAATCACCCAACCTAACGGGTGGTTACGCGTCTGCGGGCCACCCGTCATTTTTTTCATTTTCACAATTTTCAAGTCTCCTAATTTACCATGATTACCGCTGCCATCGTCAAAGAACTCCGCGACAAAACCAATGCCGGCATGATGGACTGCAAACGCGTCCTCACTGAAACCCATGGCGACATCAACGCCTCAATCAAGCTACTGCGCGAGCGCGGCATCGCCAAGGCAGGTGCCAAGGCCGACCGCGCCGCCAACGAAGGGATCATCACCGCTCGCATCGCCGGTGCCACCGGCATCATGCTGGAAATTAACTGCGAAACCGACTTCGTCTCGAAAAACGAAAACTTTCAGGCCTTCGTCGGTGGCGTGGCCGACGCGTTGCTGGCGTCCGACGCCGACGATCACGCGGCTGCGCTGGCGGTGCCATACTCCGGTTCCAGCATGGAAGACTTCGTGAAATCCAAAGTCATCGAAGTGGGTGAAAACCTGCAACTTCGGAAATACGTGCGCTTTACCGCCGCCCCAGGTGGTGTGATTGGCTCGTACATCCACATGGGCGGCAAAGTCGGTGTGCTGATCGAAGTGGGCACCACCCAGGGCGCCACAGCCACCACCGAGACGTTTCGCGAATTGATCAAGGATTTGACCCTGCACATCGCCGCATGCTCGCCTAAAGGCCTGTCCCGCGAGGACATCCCTGAAGCCATCGTTGAAAACGAAAAGGATATCTTCCGCGCCCGCCTCGCTGCCGAAGGAAAACCCGCCAACCTGATCGAAAAAATCATCCCTGGCCAACTCGCGAAATTCTTCGCCGAGAGCTGCTTCCTGGAGCAGGGCTTCGTCAAGGACAACGAAATCACCATCGCCAAACTGCTCGAAGCCAAAGGCACTGAACTCGCTGACACCCTCACCGTCACGCGCTTCGTCCGCTTCGGCCTCGGCGAATGATCGATCTCCCCATCCGCGGCGGTCTGTAGGCGCCGCGGATTGCGGGTCATCGACCGCTGCGCGCCCCTGGCCGTTCACCCCAAGCCGCTTGAGCCGATGCCCGACGTGATGATTGAAACGATTGACCTGCACCGGAGCTACCGGATCGGGAAAAAATCCATTGAGGTGTTGCATGGGATCAATCTGCAGATCCAACGTGGCGAGCGCTTGTTCCTATGCGGCCCGAGCGGCGCGGGTAAAACCACCTTGCTCTACACCCTCGCCGGCTTGGAACGCCCGGAACGCGGCAGCGTGTATATCCACGGTGCCGACCTCTACGCCATGGGCCGCCGCCAACAGGCGCACTTTCGCAACCGCGAAATCGGCTACATCTTCCAAAATTACCACCTCCTGCCCGAACTCACCGCGCTGGAGAACGTCGCCGTTCCCGGCGCAATCGCCGGGCGCGATGCCTCGACCGCCGCGCGCCATGCCTTGGCGCGTGTTGGCCTGGCCGAGCGCGCCGACCACCTACCCGCGGAATTGTCTGGCGGCGAACAACAACGCGTCGCCATCGCACGCGCCATCGTCAACGAGCCCAAAGTGCTCTTCGCCGATGAACCTACCGGCAACCTCGACTCGAAAAATAGCAGCGAAATCATGGCCATCCTGCTCGACCTCGCCACCGAGCACCAAGTCACCTTGATCGTCGTCACCCACGACCCATCACTCGCCCAGGCCGGCGACCGCACCTTGATCATCCGCGACGGTGCCATCCACCCCGGCAGCTAGCCGAGGCTCACGCCTTCCCAATCCGGACAGCGGAAAATCGAGCGCTCCCGATCGTCGTCACCCGCGACCCGTCACTCGCTGTGAGCGAGGTGAGTGATGCCGCGTTGCAACAACTGGGCGTCCACTGCGGCGGCCACCATGGCATCCAGATAGACAGTTAGATTTTCATCAGCAAACTCGATTGAATGCAGCGGGATGCTGGCGCAATTGAATGCCTTGATGAGGTCATGGATATTTTTGATACTCTGGCCGTTGACCTTGCGAACGATTAGGTTGCGCAGGCGTTCGTAGCCGACGGTGGCGGGCGTCGGAATCACGCCGCTCAAAAACACGATCCGACCCACGCTGCCCTGATAGGATTCAGGATTCTCGTAGGCATCGAGTAGATTCAACGGGGCCTGGGCCTGCCAGTCGTCGCCAAAGCTCATGAGTATCGGCAGCGTAAGCTCCTGAAAGAGCATCCCCCCTTTAAGCAGATAGTTCGGCTGCTGGTCAAATTGATGATCAGGGACCAACTGTGCCGATTCCTCCTGACGGCTCAGCGTGGCCGTGAGCTCTAACGGCTTGCCCGCCCGTTGCACGGAGAGCGCCACCGTGTCCCGTGTGGATTTTTCCCCTCGGATCAGGTGCTCCCATGACAGGCTGCCATAGTGCGGGTGCGGGTAATAGCCATGGCGATCGATCGCGGTGCCGTCCACTGCGAGCAGCACGTCCCCTGGCATCACCCCGGCGGCATCCGCTGAGCCGCCCTTGCGCACGCTGTGGATGTAGATTCCGCCCTGCGCATCGCTGAGCTTCAGCCATTGGCGGAACGAGGTGTCCTCGGTGCGAGCGATGGCAACTCCCAGGCTAGGGAATCCGGCGTAGTGACCGCTGCCAGCATCTGCTAGAAATCGCGTCACGATGTCGGTAGCCGCGACGTCACAGATCTGATCTTTGGCATTATAGCTGATCAGCACGCCAGCAAGCATGCCGTCGTGGAGGACGGGCAGCGAGTAACTGCTCGCGGCGTTCTGCATAGACGCCTTGACCATGTAGGTTAGAAAATCATGACCTGGGAGTAGGTTGGAGGAACTCTCGATGCTTTGCAGGCAGCCGGTAGTAAGCAGGG
>JAYSPI010000269.1:0-11991 GCA_043722215.1 Prosthecobacter sp. | reverse complement strand
CGCCGAGGTGGATGGGATAGTTCCAATCTGGGCCGGCGGCGAGGAGGCGTGCGACGAGCAGGCGATACGCTTCGATCATCACCTTGGGGTTGGATGCCTTCATCGAGAACACCAGTGCGTGATACTGGTGGTCACGGGCGATGCGTGCGAATTCAAGCGCGCTTTCAACCATGCCCAGCGGGGTGTCTCCGTAGCGGTTCATAATGCGGTCAGAGAGTGACCCGTGGTTGGTGCCGATGCGCATGGCGCGTCCGAGGTCCCGGCATAACTGCACCAACGGCGTGAAATCCGCACGAATGCGTTCCAATTCGTCCTCGTATTGAGCATCGCTGTATTCTCGGATGGCAAACTTCTTGCGATCCACGTAGTTTCCCGGATTGACGCGCACTTTTTCGACCCACTTGGCGGCTTCCATGGCCGCGTCCGGTTTGAAATGAATATCGGCGACCAGCGGGACTTGGCACCCAGCGGCGCGCACGGCGCGGGCAATGTTGGCCAAATTCGCCGCGTACACCTTGGTCTGCGCTGTGATCCGAACCAACTCACAGCCGACGTCCGCCAAGCCGAGCACCTCGGCCACGCACGCCTGAGTGTCGCGGGTGTCGGAGGTGATCATGGATTGGACGCGCAGCGGATGGTGTCCGCCAAGCCCAAGCCCGCCTACCCAGACTTCCCGGGTCTGCCGGCGCGAGTAGTGGAGCAGGTCCGGGCAGTAGGGCAGTGGCGCGCATGCATTCATCGTTAGGCGGGGTATAGACCAGAATCCGTCCTACGGCAACGGCGGCGTGGCGGATCTTCATGCGTCAACTGCGCCACCGGATTGACACCGGTAAGGAGGCAAGGCATCTTCCGCCCATGGTTTCCGCTAGGCCACAACCCACCTCCGGCAAGCAATTGCCTGTGTTCGCGGTGGCGTGCTGGGCGATGGCCCTGATGGCATTCCTGCAACTGCTCGTCGCCGGGATGGCTTTGGCCACCCGCTTCAAACAATCCCAACAAATCCGCGTCGTCGAACGCGTCGTCGAACGCGTCGTCCCGCCAACCCTCATCGCCCAAACGCCTGCCCCCGCCGTGGTGTCCCACCCACCCGTTGCGCCCATGCCCGCACCCGTTGCGCCCATGCCCGCACCCGTGGCTCCTGCGCCGGTGACGATCCCGCAGATTGCTTCCCCCCGCGCTGAGCGACTCGTCAACGAGGCGCGCGCCGCGCGCGTCGCCGGCGATATGGGTCGCGCGATCGTGAAACTTGAGGAAGCCCAGAAGCAAGCGCCGGAGGATCCAAGCGTGCAATACGAACTGGGGCTGGTTCACGAGCAGATGGGGGTGTTTGACCGCGCATCCGCTCACTACGAAAAAGTCTTTCAATTGGGTGTCTCGGGCGCAGGCGCTCTCTATGAAAAAGCCGCCACCAAACTGCGCGACGGATTTGCCCAACCGACCGACATGCTCGGCAAGCTGTCGCTCGGCCAAGTGCGGATTTTCAATAACCCGCATCATGACGGCGGGCAGCGGGTGATCCTGACGATCCCAGTCCAAAAGAGTCCCGCGGAAGAAGTGGACGTCGCTGAACTCGCGGTGTCAGTGATCTTTTTTAACCGCACCGCCAAAGGTGAAATTATTCAGTTAGAGGAGAAGTCTTGGGTTACCGAACAATGGATCACCCTGCCATTCGACTGGGCCAACGGCGAGGAGTCCCTGCGCATGACCTACACCATTCCCGCCCAGGACCTTCAAACCGAGCACTTGTTTGGCGGGCGAACCTACTATGGGCAAGTCGTCTCACTGCTCTACAAGGATGAGGTGCTCGATGTGCAGGCTTGGCCACGCGACTTGGCTGCCCGCATCCCCAATAAAACCACCACGGCCGCGCCGGGTGACAACCGCTTGCCTGAATTCCAGGATAAGTTGCCAGCCGATTTTGATCCCACCGTGCCACTCCTGCCTGCCTTGCCCGCCAAATAAGTGTGATGCCTCCACTCATGACCCCAACACCTGAGGACCGCTACCTCGGGGAATACCGCCTCATCAAGCGCCTGGCCGACAATCCACTCACCCATACGTGGCTGGCCGAGCAGGTCTCGGTGTCGCGCCGCGTTCTGGTCGATGAACTACGGTCCGAGCAGGCCGACCACCACGACGCCTTCCTCGCCGACGTCCGGGCCAAGGCCGCCATCGAGCACCCGCTGATTGGTTCAGTCTATGAGGCGGTCTCGGACCCCGGGCTGTGCTATTTTGCCCACGAACTGCTGCATGGCACGACCCTAGCCGACCGCGCCAAGGAGGGCACCCCATTTCCCCCCGTGCGCCTCGCTCATCTTCTCCGCCGCGTCTCTGAGGCGCTCCTCCAACAAGAATCTCTCTCCCAAGCATCCTCCCCGCTGCTTTTGGATCACCTCCACCTCGACGACCAGGGCGTCCTGCGCCTCGACAATCTTGCGATCGCCGGCCCTCGCCCGCCGCAGCAAGCGGCTCGTGATATCGTCCACCTCGGCACGGCCCTGCCTGCGCTTGTGGCCCCCAGCCAGCCCGGTAGCTCACGCATGCTCACCTTGCTCAGTTGGATGCGCGGCGAACAACTGAGCGCTCCGCTCACGTGGGCACAAGTGCGCGATCTCTGCACGCAAATCGAGCAACAACTGGCGATTCCGCTCGCTCTCACCCTGCCCGGCCGCGCCGGGTCCCCTCAAAAAAAACTGCCCGTGGCCGTCCTGACCGCCAGCAGTCTGATCGCGCTCATCGTGGTGCTGGTCATTAGCCTGCGCCGGCACTCGCCGTCGCCGCCTGCTGCGCTCCGCTCGCCCTTGCCCGCAGCGGTAGTCGTGGCCGACGGCTCGTACCCGACCCCGGATGGCACCGTCGAGCCACTCAAGGGATTCAGAATATCCGCCAACGAAGTGACCATCGGCCAATACGCCGAGTTTCTCGAAACGTTGGCCACTCTCGCCAAGGAACACCGCCAGGCAGCCTTTGACTCCCCAGACCAACCCCCCACGAAACCCTCTCACCTCCCCGATGATTGGCCGGCGATGCTCACCGCTGCACGCTCCCATGAAAATTGGCACGCCTGCCCGCTCACCCTCGATGCCCCTGTCGTCGGCGTGGATTGGTGGGATTGCTCGGCCTACACCGAGTGGCGGCGCGTCCGCCTCCCCACCCAGGAAGAATGGTTCGCGGCTCTCGGGCAGGATCTATCGGATCCGGCGACACTCCCCCCTGCCGCCTGGATCCAAGTCACCGCCGCCACCGCCGACCGCACCCCGCACGGACTGATCGGCATGGCCGGCTCGGTTTGCGAATGGACACGCTGCCCTGCGGTCAACCCCTCCAATCCCTTAGGTGGACGGCAGTGGGTCATGGTCGGCGGCTCGTTTCTCAAACCCGGCAGCAATGCCCTGACCCGCGAGTGGACCGATGACCGCTCGCTGCGCCGCGCCGACCTCGGATTCCGCGTGGTGTCGGATGCGCGCGATTAACGCATCCTGCAGCTTAGGTCGCCTGCTTGATGGCTTCCAGTTCCTCCCACCGATGATAGAGCTGGGCCACCACCGCTTTCGCCGCGGCATGCGTTTCCATGAGCGCTGGAATTTCCGCAAATCGCGTCGCTAGAAAATCCGGGTCGTGCAACTGGATTTCATGCGCCTCAGCGGCCACCTCGGCCGCAAGAATCGCGTTTTCAATCGTTTCCAGTTCAGATGTTTCCTTGAACGTGAGCTTGCGCGGCTTGGCCGCCGCTGCCCCTACTGCGGATTTCTGGCGGGCTGCCGCCGCGCGCGCCGCCGCCTGTGACTGCGCGCGTTGGGCGGCTTCGCGGGCTTGGCGTTTTTCGAGGTAATACGAATAATTACCCGCTTGGACCATCACGCCATCGTCCTCAAAGGCAATGATTTGATCACAGATGCGATCTAGAAAATACCGATCATGCGAGACGCAGATCACCGAGCCGTCGAAGTCCGCGAGCGCCTCTTCTAACATCCGGAGCGACGGTAAATCCAAGTCGTTGGTCGGCTCGTCGAGCACAATGACATTGCCACCGTTCTTCAGCACCTTAGCGAGCATCAGGCGCGCCCGCTCACCTCCTGATAGCAGATCAACCCGCTCGTTGATCCGCTTGTCGTCAAAGAGAAACCGCCGCAGGTAATTGCGCGCTCCCAGCGATTGGTTGCCAAACATCAACTTTTCGTTGCCATTAGATATTTCATCTAACAACGAGCCGGTGCCGTCGAGCTGCATGCGCGTTTGGTCGATGTAATTCACTTTGACGCGCTTACCGAGGATCGCGCTGCCCTCGGTGGGTGGGATTTGCCCAAGGCATAACTTGAGCAAGGTGGTTTTGCCCACCCCGTTGCGGCCGACGATGCCGGTGCATTGGCCGGGCCGCAGTGTGAGTGTTAGATGACGGAACAACCAGCGGGGCGAGCCCTTGGAACCGACGTTCACCCCGGCATCTTCGAGATCGACGACGATGTTCCCCAGGTCCGGCGGCGGAGGAATGAGCAAATCCATTTCACGCTCCTCGGGCGGCGCCTCCATCCCCTCGACCTCGTAGTATTGGTCCATCCGGTGGCGCGACTTCGTCCCGCGCGCTTTCACGCCGGAGCGCACCCAGTCGAGTTCCTCGCGCAAGAACCGCTGGCGGCGGCGCTCGGTTTGCTCGGCAATCTGGCGGCGCACCGCCTTGGATTCTAGGAATGCAGTGTAGTTTCCAGGGTGGGAAAACGCCCGCCCCTGGTCGATTTCAATGATCCGCGTGGCAATCACATCAAGAAAATACCGGTCGTGAGTGACAAAGATGACCGCACCGGGAAACCCTCGCAGATAGTCCTCTAACCAACGAATCGACTCGGCGTCCAAATGGTTCGTTGGCTCGTCGAGCAATAACAAATCCGGCTGACAGGCCAAGGCGCGGCACAATGCAACCCGTCGCTTTTCACCGCCCGAAAGCGGCCCGACCGGGAGTTCCAAGGCTGGCGCGTCGAGCGCCGTTGCCGTTGCCTTGATTCGGGCGTCTAGGTTCCAACCATCCGCGTGGTCGATCAAATGCAGCAGGTCCGCCAGCTCGGCCTCGCTGCCATCGCCGGTTTCGTAGCGGCGGATCGCTTCGACGATATCGGCGGCACCCGAGGCAATGTTTTCCTGCACACTCAACTCCGGATCGAGCTCAAACTCCTGCGGCAAATAGCCGATGCGCAGCGACCGCCGCAACGCGATCTCACCAGAATCCGCCGCATCCGCTCCTGTCAGGATCTTCAGCAGCGAGGTTTTCCCGCAGCCATTGCGTCCCACCATCCCGATTTTCTCCCCGGCAGAAATCGCCAGCGTCACGCCATCCAGCAGCGTTTGGTATCCATAGGACAGGCGAATTTCGTTGGCGGAGAGCAGTGCGGACATGTGGCGGGCTGACATTCCTAGGAATTCGCCAGCAAGCAACAGTCTTTTGTGGGGAGTTGGAAAATACGCCACCCCGGTCGGCGGCGGGGACCGGCGCAGTGGGGCGTCCGCAGCCGTGAACGGCGGTGATGGAAAATGGGCGTCCCGCTTGTTGGGTCGGGCTATTGTGGCAGAACCGCGACATCTCCCTGCTAACCGCGGTCGTGACGACGGCTGACCCACACCGCCGTGACGGCGATGCTATCTGGCGAGAGCTGCCGCTCAGTGCACTTCAATCAGGCGATCTCCCCCCTGCTGAAGCGTCGTTTCCAACTGCGGCAACAGGGCCCCGAACCATTGGAGAAGGGCACGACGGCGAAACTCACGCGCGGCTCGTTGGAACCGGGCAAAACCACCTCTGTCGGGAAGTGCGGCCAGCCTTTGATTCGCAGCGCATCGCCAAGGATCGATCCAGGCAAGCCGTTCTCGCCGCGCAGTTCTCGCGGGTCTGCGGCAGTAACTACGCCGAATACTTCCGGCAGCACGCCGTGAGGAAAAGCGGCGGACAAACGAAATGTGGGTGAATCGTTCATGGGGGGCGTTTTCTTGAGGTATCGGCTAGAAACGCGCCAAGTCCCGGATGTGAAGCGGATTTCTGCTGCTTTGTCCCTTGCCGTCGATCAAACGAAGACGGCGGGGTTCCAAGACATTACCACTGGGCTTCTGGGTGGGGGGAATCGCCGCACGCTTGAATTGAGTTCCGAACTTCACCACCGGAAGAGCGCCCGTCGTGATGACGGCAAACCACGTGGACACGTCTTCAGCCGGTGCCCTATGCCATTCCCTCACCACAGCGTGAGCGTAGTTGAAAAACAGGTGGGAGTTCCTGATCTGCTTGATGGCATCCGGATCCCAGCTCGTTTTTAACTCACAAAATACGGCGTGGAAACGGCCATCCTTGGCCAACAGAATAATCCCGTCGCAGGTTTTGAGATGCAGGCCTGTCCTGCGGAATAATGGGCACAACTGAAAGTCCTTTTTCTCCTCAAGTTTGATCAAAAGCGCGTCATCGGCGGCGGAACAATCCACCCAGACTTTCTTAAGTTCCCTTTCCCGCACGGAGTTGGAAATTTCAATCAGTCCACTCTCCGGGCGGCTACAGCAGGAATCCACGAGCAGCTTGTCGCGGAAGGCTTCAATGAGCATGGGATGGCTCCTCCTCGCCAGCGGCTTGAATTAGCATTTCTTGGAGTTCGTTCAGGCTCTGGATTTGGTCGTCGAATGAATCGATTGCCATTCCCGAATCAGCTTGGACCTCCCTTTCCTCAAGACAGTGGATGGATTTTTTGGTGCCTTTCTCCCTGCGATCACATGCGGTGTAAACGCGCACGCCTTTTGCATCGAGGAGTTCCTGTTCATCATAGGAAAGCTGTTTGCGCTCGACTTCAAAGCGCTCCCCCAAGGATTTCATCACAATCAGGGCATTCAACTCGCGAATGATGTAATCGCTGTGGGTGGTGATGAAAATTCGGACGCCAGCGTTGACCAGTCGGGCCAAGAGTCGGGTGAGCAGGCGCTGGTTCTTGGGATGGAGACTCATCTCTGGCTCATCCATGATCAGCAGATCTCCGGGCTTCAACAGGTGACGGAGATAGAAGGAAAAATCCAGTAGTGAACGCACGACCGATGACGACTCGGCCATGGTCAGCCGATTCTTGCTGCCTTTCGGAATGTAGTAAACCCCTTCCTTGGTGGATTTATAGGCTCCTCCCACAATTTCGTCGAAGGCTTTGAGAATCTCGGGATGGTTTGTCGCGATCTTGCCGTTGATCTTGGAAATGCGCTCCAGGTTACCCAGCAGCTTGACGTTATCCTCGACCGGTAGCGGGTAGTCGCTGCGGTGATCGAGAAAAAGCTGAGTCACAAACGCTTCGGAATCTTGCTGCTGGCGTTTGGTCTCCATCTGGACCAGCGCGTCCAGCGCCTTGTCCCGCGAGAAATTCAGGCTGCGATGAAAGACCGCCGCACCCGTTCGCTCCGTGCTGGAGATGTAAACCTCCGGAACCATCCTGTTCCAAAGCAATTGCCGGAACACGTCGTCGATTAGATTCGCCAACGCGTAGGTGGGGATCGCTTTGTCCAACCCGCCAGGGCGGGTGATTTCCAAGTGGGTGCTGTTGGCTTCCTTGGAAAAGATCAAGCCGGTGTTCGAGCCGATTTTCACGGCGTGATTGAACTCGGCGGAGAAATCAGGCTTCACCTCGTCGGGAATAAAATGGATCGCGCTCTCGCTGAAATAGTCCTCACGCGAAGCGAATATTTTCGCCAGCTGCGTGTTGTAGCGCTTGGACATTTCGTCGAAATAGGTTTTCGCCGTGGGCAGCAGGTCCTTGAGCAGGTCGATGCGGTGAACTCCGGTCTGTGGCAAAGCGTTGGCAGCATGAATGGCCAAGGGATGTGGGGCCATCGAACCTTGCGCCCACATCCGTAGGAACCCGTAAAGCGCGTAGGTGGCGTAGGTCTTGCCGCTGTTGTTCTCTCCGCAAATCACGGTGAGATCGGCGACTTCGAGTTCTGCGTGATCAAGGCGTCCAAGATTTTCGATTCGGAATTTCATAAGATGGGGAAAAGGTAGATTTTCATTGGCGTGAGTCGGGGAGTTTGCCGAGTTTGAGGAGATCGCGGTAGGTGTTGAGGGTTTGGCTCTTCACGCTCTCGTCCACCAGCGGGAAGGTGCTGAGGATGTGCTGGAATTCGGGGGTAGTGGGAAATTCATGGTGTCACGAGTCATTGGCATCATCTCCCAAGTTGAGATGCGATTTTCACCAAATCACCGCAAACATCTCCCGAACGGGCGAATTCGGCTTGCGGATCTCCTGTGATCAGTTTGCTGAAACGGGCGAACGAATCAATTTTCCTGAGCTTTGAAGTGTTCTGGATGAGGCGTGCGATCTGGATCGCCTCACGCAGATCCTCGTAGAGGCGGGAGGCTCCGCGAACTTTCCTGAACTCCTTGATGAGAACGGCTTTGGGATCGGTCTTCGAGAGGGGCTTGGAGCAGGTGAACCGAACCTTCCTGGTTTTCGTGGAAAGGTGTTCTTGGATCGCGGCGGGGTTAGCGATGAACCACGTCTCGAGTTCCCAGGTGATGCAGAGAAGCTTGATTTTCGCGCGGACGCCCGCATCAAGTCCTGCGAGCTTGGCTCTCAGGAGATTCGCTTCGGATTCGCAGGTTTCCTCCGAGGCTTCTTCCCAGACGGGCTTGAGATCCCATACGATGATCGCCATGTCGCAACCGCTTGAGCGGATCAGCGCTTCCGCGGCCTCCACACCGGCGGAAAACAGGGCCGCCTTGCTGCCCATCGGCGCGGCGTGGACGGCCACATCCGGTCTCAAGCGCCGGGCGAAACAGGTCAGAACCGCTTGATCCGGCCCATCCGGCCCGCATTCGAGAACAAGCCCCAGTTTCAACGGCTCCTCCTTTCTTTGGAGCGGAGCATGCCCATGGAGTAGAGCGATCCCGGAGCAAAGGACTTCGACCACTTCGCAAGCTCATCGTCCGCCGCCGGGCGGCGGAACACGGGAGGCTCGCCGGGCGGCCGCTCCACCGTGACGACGTGCTTGAGTGCCAGCTTGTCGAGCAGATAGGGGGAATGGGTGGTCATGATCACCTGCTTGTCGCCGTAGGTGGTGGCATTGCGGATCTCATCAATGACAAAGCCGATAGCCCGTGGGTCGAGTCCGTTCTCCAGCTCCTCGACGAATAGGACGGAAGGTCCGGCGGGGTGGCGCAAGGCCGCGAGCAAGGCCATGATGCGCAGGGTGCCGCCAGAAAGAACCCAACCGGACAGCGCAACGTCTCTACCCGTGCCAAACCGTTCGGTGAGCTGGATGAGCGAGCGCGTCTCCACCAGATCCTTGACCACATCCGGCCTCAGGTTCGCGGCGTAGGGGACGATGTATTGGAGCGACTGGATCAGGCTGTCGAAACCATCGGGATCGGTATCCAGGAACGATTTCAAAATATCGGCGAGGTTCGCCCCGGTCTTCATCAGCGGCTCCTCGCCGCGCCCTTCGGGGCGTCGCCTTGGCTGGCCGATTTCGTGGGGGTTGAGATTGAGGAACATCCACTTGCGGAAATCGACTTCGCGGTTGTCATCGAGGATCTGGCTGCCTGCCCGTGGCCTGCCGCGTTCGCGACTCTCAAACTGATATTCCGCCTCCAGTTTACCCACCCTGAGAGACTCGCGCTTTGGTAGCACCGTGCCTGCGGTGAATTTCCCGGTATCTTCCGCTAATTCGCCCATTTCAAGGGTAGCGCGCCATGGGGACTTGCCGACTTTTCCGGCGACTTCAAGCGCGAGCGGCTGGGTGTAAAAGGGCGACTTTGCCTGTTTCTTGCGCTCCGCCCCTTGCCAGAGAATATGCTCAAACCCATACCAGGGAGCGATCGCCGCTTCGATGCCGCCTAATGCATATTTTTGAAAAAACTCACAGGCCTCGATGATGCTGCTCTTGCCGGTGCCGTTGTAGCCGACAAAGGCGGTCAGCGGGCCAAGTTTCAAGGTGCCGCTGTCATCGACGGCTTTGAACTGCTTAATTCGGATGGAGCTGATTTTCATTGGCGTGAGTCGGGGAGTTTGCCGAGTTTGAGGAGATCGCGGTAGGTGTTGAGGGTCTGGCTCTTCACGCTCTCGTCCACCAGCGGGAAGGTGCTGAGGAGGTGCTGGAATTCTTCCGTGGTGAGATCGTAGAGGCGGGCGACGAGTGCATCGATCTGGGCGCGGAGGGTGAGGCGGGCTTGCGGGTCGGTCACGCCGTGGGTCTTGTGGGTGGCGGACTTGCCGAAGACTTCCTTGAGCAGATCGTCGAACTCGGGCGCGGTGCCGACGAGGCGGGCGGCACGTTCGGCGAGTAGGAGGAAGTCGGGGTCTTTTGCGGTAAGGCGCGGAATGGGTAGTTGCTCCAAATAGAAAGTATTAAGATTGGTTGTTATTTTGGAACGAAGGAAGGAATCAATGGTAAAGCTATTCAACAGTGAAATAAGAACCAGCAGTTCTTCATTTGAATAGCGGAGCTTGTTTGGATTCTCCTTCGAATGTTCAAAGGGAAAGTGGACCGCCAATGAGTTACCTGCTAGAGAGTTCCTTGGTATCAAGGTTGTTATCAGAGTTCTCTCGTTGGTATTGGAGGCAATTTTGCGAATTCCTATTCTTATTGTCTCGTAATCACATTTTAACTTTTGAGGCGAATCCGCAGAAATTCCGCAGCGCTTGCGGCGCTTTACCTCAAAATCCGAGCGAATGTCATTTTCGGAAATCCAATATCGAGGTTTCGAAAAATATGCATCAAAGTGCCAAATGCATGCTCCTTCGTAGAGCGCGTGATTTGTTGGGCGCTCTTTAAATAAATATGCGCTTCGGTTCATGTGGAACTCCTCACCATATATTTCAAGATTCCATCCTCGTGCGTCACCTGCCAGCAATGGGTGCCGAAGTAGTTTTTTAGCGATCGTAATGTCCAAAGCAATTTGAAATTCCATGATCGAAAGCGATCCCGGAGAAAGTCGCGTGATCAACTCGGGAGATAGAGTAAGTGAATCGGGAGTCGGAAAAGTCGATAGTTCACGAACATCATGTCTCATGAAGGCAACTGGAAATTTCGTGGTTTTCCGCTCAGTTTGAAAGGTGAGAACAACGAATTTAAAGCGGGAATCAACACCGTCAAAAAGTCGCTGGCGGTTCTCGAAACCAAACAGGCCAGTGATACGGCAGCTTTGAAACAACATCTTGCGCAGCTGAGTTGCACCGAGGTCCGTGTAGATCCCTGATGGAATAACGATTCCACAGCGGGCCCCAGCAGCGAGCAAGTGGGTGCACTGCTCAACAAAGAGTTTGTAAAGGTTGGTGTCCGATCCCGTTTTCCTGCCGTTGACGGTTCCAACTTGATTGATATACTGATTTGAGGATCGGAAATAGTCGCACACATGCGGAAATGAAGAAAGATAGTTGAGCCAAGCTTCCCTAATTTCGGAGTTGTCTTCTATAATATCCCCTTTCTCGTTTTCGAATTCTTCGATGGTCATCTTGTTACGGGTGATAGCCTCACTGTAACGTTCAAAGAATTCTTTGGAGTTTGGCTTGAAAACATCCCAAGGAGGATTGGTGATAATCGCATCAAACCCGCCGCGGTTGACGATGATTTCGTCGAATTCGTAGGCCCAGTGGAAGGGTTCGAGGGCGTGGATGTCGGCGATTTTGAGCGGGCGTTTTTCGGGTTTGCCTTCCTTCTTCTTGGCGGCGTCCCAAGTGGCTTGTTCGTATTGGATGCCGAGGGCTTGGAATTGATCGAGCAGGAGTTGGTCGAGGATGGCGCGGGCCTCGGTCTTGAGTTCGTCGATGTCGTGCTTGAGGGCAGCGAGGTCTTTGAAGAGCGAGGTGGAATCCTTGTAGAGGCGGATGCGCTCGTTTTTCTTGCGGAGGAGTTCGTCGTATTTGGCGGCTTGCTTGGTGGCGACGTGGGCTTGCTGGGATTCGCGGGTGGTGGGGGCGTGGGTGGTCTCGGTGGTGAAGCCGAGGGCTTCTTCGTATTGGAGTTTGATGCGGGCTTGTTGGAGGCGCTTTT
>JAYSPI010000268.1:0-8193 GCA_043722215.1 Prosthecobacter sp. | reverse complement strand
GACGCGGGTGGTGAAGCGCAGCCAGTGTTCGTGGATGAAGTAGAAATTCAGGAAATCGGCATTGGCGCGCGCAGCGTAATAATGCCACGGTGCCGCAATCGCCAGTAGCAGCAGCGAACCGAGCACCGGATAGATCGGCCACAATGCTCGCCACCGGTTGAGCAGCAGCACCCACAGGAAGATCACCGCACCGGGAATGGCGATGCCAATCAGGCCTTTTGATAGGGTGGCGAGGCCCATGAATCCATAAAACGCGAGGAACCATCCCAGTCGCCGCTGGCCGCGCGGGTGGCGCATCGCTAGCAGAAAGGCAAACAACGCGCCGCTGATGGTCACCGCCACCGCCATGTCCAATAAGATGATTTGGCTCATCACGTAGTAGAACAAGGTGGTCGCCAGCGTGATGGCCGCCCAGATGCCGGCACTACGGCCATAAAGGGTACGCCCTGCGGCATACGTGAGAAGCACGCCAGCGAGAGCGAACAGGCCGCCCCACAAGCGGGCGGTGAACTCACTGACGCCGCACTGGCGGAACGTCAGGGCGGACAACCAATAGACGAGCGGGGGTTTTTCGAAATACTTGACGCCGTTGAGGCGCGGGGTGATGAAATCGCCGGAGGCGGCCATTTCGCGTGGGATTTCGGTGTAGCGGCCTTCGTCTGGGTTGCTCAGCGGGCGCATCCCGAGCAGGGCGCAAAACCACAGCCCGGCGACGATCCCGATCACAGTGAGATCCCGCCGCCAATGGGTCGCGGCGCTCCCGTGGGTGGTGGGTGTCTCGGGTGGCGCGAGCGAACGGGAGTCGGATGGTAGCATGCAGTGAGTTCCAGAGCAGGAGTGATCCCGGCGGGCAGCTGGGAAGGACGAGATCGATGCGGACCGGCGGTTTTTCGGGAATTTGCCGCCGCGAAGCAAGCCTGATCTTAGAAGGGGGGCGATTTCAAGCGATTGTCATCCAGTGCTCACGGCGCAAGCGCGAGCGGTCCGAGCATGGGGGGGGCGCGTGGTTGGGGGTGGGCGGTCCGCGGCCGGGATGGGCGAGTTCGGGGATTACTTTTCCCAGGCGGCCTTGGTGAATTCGAGGGTTTCGCGGATTTGGGGGACGCTGGATAGCCAGTCGTTTTCATACTCGATGGAGAAATGGCCTTGGAATCCCTGAGACTTGAGCTCGGCCACGCAGGCGGCGACATCGACGACGCCTTTGCCGGCGGGCACGACGACGCCCTTGGGTCCAAACTCGGATTTATCCTTGAGATGCACGCTGATGACGTGGCCACGCAGAATGCGCAGGCACTCCACCGGCTTCAGGCCGGATGTACACCAGTGACCGAGATCCGCGCAGGCACCGATGCGCGGGTCGCGGCTTTCCACGACGCCCAAGATGTAGAGGGGGTTCCAGACCTTGTATTTCGGGTTGCTCATTGAGCCGCCATGTTCATGGAACGCGACGTTGATGTCGAATTCCTTGGCAGCGCACTCCCAAGCTGCTACCAACTCGGTGGACTCGGTGCAGACGCTGTAGAGGCCCATGATCATGGCAAACTCCATGATCTGGTGAATCTCTGCGGCTCCACTGGCCGCTACCACGCCGTAGTTGACCGGATGAACCCCCTGCCGCGCGCACTCGTCTTTGAGCAGTTTGAGCGCCGCCGCGCTGGCGGTGTGATGGACCACTTCG
This sequence comes from Prosthecobacter sp., assembly GCA_043722215.1. GTDB lineage: Bacteria > Verrucomicrobiota > Verrucomicrobiia > Verrucomicrobiales > Akkermansiaceae > Luteolibacter. The sequence continues at coordinate 6,515 of JAYSPI010000268.1, read as the reverse complement.
CCGACTGGCGAATCGGGACGCAGCCGTTGGCCGGGGTAAAACTCGATGGTGGTGCCGCCGGCCTCCTTGGTTTTGGCGATCGCCTCGAAGGCGCTGAACTCCTTGAATGAATAGGCTTGGCAGCCAATGGCGATACCGTGGTGGCGGGCACCTTCTGGGATCGGGGCGGCAGTGAGGTGGGTTGTGATGGCCAGGGTGATGAGGATGGTAGCGCGCATATGCGGTGATGGGTGTGAGTCGAGTGTGTGGGTAGTTTCCCTGAAGCAAGGCAGAGGGTCTAAAGGCTGTGCCCGCAATACGCTTGACCTATCGTTACCATGTCAACTTTTGAATTGTGTTACCAGCAGGTGGCGCGTCCGCGGTCAGTGGGAGGGAAGCTCTCAAATCTAACACGGTAGGGAAAAGTAGAAAGAGGCACCATTGCCGAGTGACGAGTCGGCCCAGACGCGTCCGCCGTGGCGTTGGATGATCCGTTGCACCAGGGCGAGGCCGACGCCGGTTCCCTCAAACTCTGCGAGTGTGTGCAAGCGTTCAAAGACCCCAAATAATTTACTCGCATACTGCATGTCAAAGCCGACGCCATTGTCTTGCACGCGATAGATGGTGCGTTCGTTAGCGGTGCCTTCGTTAGCGGAGCAACTCGCGATTGAGATCCGCGCGGCTGGCTGGCGGGCGGTGAACTTCACGGCATTGGAGAGCAGATTGACCCATACCACTCGCAGCATCGCGGCGTCACCGCGGGCGGTGGGTAGGGGGGGCAGGTCGAGTTCCATGACCCGCTGCGGGTTTTGGGTGGTGAGTTCCTCGAAGACGGATTTGACCAGAGCGGTCATGTCGATTTCGGTGGAGTCCTGCAGCGGTAGGCGCCCGACTTTGGAGAAGGCGAGCAGGTCATCAATGAGTTGCCCCATGCGCCGCGTTTCGCTGATGATGACGCTGAGCAGGCGCGTGCCTTCCGGGCTGAGTCGGTCTTGGCAATCCTCGATTAGCATGCGCCCGTAACCGCTAATCGCGCGCAGCGGTGCCCGCAGGTCGTGCGATACCGAGTAGCTGAACGCCTCGAGTTCTTTGTTGGCGATGACCAGTTCGGCGGTGCGGCTGCGGACGTGCTCTTCCAGCTCGGCGTGGTGTGACTGGACCTCGTTCTCCGCCTGTCGGCGATCGGTGATGTCGGCCAGGATGCAATGGGTTTGTTTGAATTCGCCGTTTGGCTGATAGCCGATGCGGCCATCAAACTCAATCGCACGGCGGCGGCCATCCTTGTGCATCATTTGGAACTCGGTATGGACTTTGCCTATTGCCTGGAATTGGGGAAATAGTGCGCGGAAGGGTTCCACAAACTCGGGAGCGAGAAAATCGCCAAACCACTGGTCCTGGACGTCTTCACGTTGGTAGCCCAGGGTGTCGAGCCACGCCTGATTCACTTCGAGGAAGTAGCCGTCCTGATCAAGCGATTGGTAGGCGAGAGGCGCATTGACAAATAGCGAGCGAAACCGCTCCTCGCTGGCCTGCAATGCCTGCTGGGCCTGATCACGGTCGGTTTTGTTGGCGATGTTTTCCATGGCATGGCTGAGATTACTGGCCATTTCTATCAGGAGTTGGGGCGTGTCCTCCCTAAAAGCATCGCTCCTGCCGTCGTACAGACTGATCGCTCCGACCGGCTGACCGTGGCGAAATAATGGCAGTGCCGCCATTGCCGACCAACCGTAGAGCGCACCGCGCTCGTGCCATGCGCGGGTCCGTGGATCGGTCTGAAACTCTTGGCACCAAACGGGCTGGGCCTCACGAATCGCTGTGCCAACCGGCCCTTGCCCGAAGGGGTCGTCGCGATCGGTTGAAATCTGGATGCCAGCCAAGTAATCCGTGCCACCGCCATAGGATGCGGCGACGTTGACGGTGTGGTGGTTTGGCTCCACAAGCCCAACCCAGGCCATTTGCAGGCCGCCAGATTCAACTAGGGTGCGGCAAATCAAGGGAAATAATTCGTCGGTGCTCGCGCAGCGGACAATGGCACGGTCGCACGCGCTGAGGGTGGCGTATAGTTGGGTGAGCCGGTGGCTGCTCGCCTCTGCCGTGGTGGGTTGGTGGCGAGAGCCACCGGTGGCTTGGTGTCGAACCATGGCTCCGATTCTCTCGAGCAACGCCTTGATCGGTTGGGTTCTCATTCGTGGTCGCTAGCCATAGCGAAAAAAATCATTTGTTAAAAGCATCGATTGCGGGGGGGGGCGGCGCGCCAGCGGGCGGTGAGTTCGCCGTAGGCGTCGATCCGGCGGTCACGGAAGAATGGCCAGATCCGGCGGAAATCCTCGACGGCTTGGAAATTTAGGTCGTGATAGAGGATTTGTTCATGGGCGGTGGACGCCTTGGCGACGATTTCGCCGTACGGGTTGGCGACGAACGACTGGCCCCAGAACTCGGTTTGGTGGTAGGAGCCGGTGCGGTTGACGGCGGCGAGGTAGCAGCCGTTGGCTACGGCGTGCCCGCGCTGGACAGTTTCCCAGGCGCAGTGCTGGGCGTCGCCGAGGGTGGTTTTTTCATCGGGTAGCCAGCCGATGGCGGTTGGGTAGATGAGGATTTGGGCGCCGCCCAACGCCATCAAGCGGGCCGCTTCCGGATACCACTGGTCCCAACAAATCAGCACCCCGAGCTTGCCAAAGCGGGTGTTCCAGACGGGCCAATCGCTGTCGCCGGGAGCGAAAAAAAACTTTTCCTCGAACCCTGGGTCCTGCGGAATGTGGGCCTTCCGGTAGAACCCTAGCAGACAGCCATCGGCGTCGTGGATGGCGGCGGTGTTGTGATAGAGGCCGGGCCCGCGGTGCTCGAAATGCGAACTCACGATCACGACCCCGAGTTCGCCGGCGAGTGCGCCTAACCGGTCGGTGGTCGCTCCGGGCAGCGGGTCGGCTAAATCAAAGAGCGCCGGGTCTTGGGTGGTGCAGAAATATGGTGTTAGAAATAACTCTTGGGTGACCACGATTTGGGCACGATTGGCCGCCGCTTGGCGGATGAGTGCTTCGTGGTGATCGAGCGCCTCCCCTTTGGTGGCGAACGTTTTCGACTGGAGCAGGGCGATGCGTGGCATGGGAGGCTAGTCCTTGGGTTTGATGGAAATGCACAGCGCGTGGGCCGCAGTTAGATACTTTTTCGCGAGGGTGTTGATTTCCTCGACGGTGATTGTGCGGTAGTCGGCGTCGCGCGAGCGAGCGAGGGCGAGGCGTTTGGGGTCGGCTTGGCACTGGCTCATGACGGTAGTGAGCCAGTAGCGGTTATCGCGCAGCGATTGATCGAGTTGGCCGAGGGTGGGTTTGAGGGCGCGCTCAAGTTCATCGGCGGTCGCTCCTTGGTTGGCGAGTTGGTCGGCTTGGTCGCGCATCGTGGTGCTGAGGAGATCGAGGTCGGCGGGTTTGCCGATGCTTTCAGCGAGGATGTAGCCCATGCCGTCGAGGGCGTCGGAGCCGGTGACGACGGCGTGCGGGCTGTAGGAGGCGCCGAGCTTTTCGCGGATTTCTTGGCGCATGCGGTCGCCGAGGATGGCGGCGAGCAGGTTGAGGCGGCGGCATTCGGGTTGGTAGCCGCGGATGCCGGAGGATTTCCAGACGTTGATAGCTACGGCTTGCGGAATCTTGGAATCATAGCAGAACGTCATCGCCGCAGGGGCCGTAGGAAACGTCACCCGCCGCGCCGCAGAGAGAACCGGAGCGGTGGCGGCGCGGGCGGGCAAGGCACCAAATGTGGCGAGCAGGTCGGGGAGAATTTTGGCGGAGTCGAAATCCCCGACGATCGTCAACTCAAGATAGCCGCGCGTGAGTTCTGGAGTGAGCCATTTTTTTGCGTCTGCGAGCGTGTAGGATGCGAGTTGGGTGGCGGTGGCGGGAGTGAAGCGCGAGTCGCCGCCATGCAGCCAGCCATTCATTTCTTGCTCAGGTCCGCTGGGGGTGTGATTGAGCTTTTGATAGAGCATGGGGATTTCTTTTTGGAACTGCCAGAGTGAGTCATCGCGGTAGCCCGGGTCGATGAGGGTGGCGCACATCAGCTGGCATTGGAGGGTGAAATCGGCGGGGGTGGTTGCGCCGCTGAGGGTGAAGGCGTCATCGGCGATGGCCAGGGTGCTGGCCACGTTGCGGCCGGCGCATATTTGTTGGAGGGAGTCGGCGGAGTGTTTGCCTAGGCCGCCGCGTTCCAGAATGGCGGTGGCAAACTCATCGAGCATTGGGTGGCCTTGCGGTTGGGTGAGTTTGCCTGCGCCGACGCGTGCCAGTAGGTGGATTCGCCCTTGTTCGAACCCGGTGTGCTTGAGGTTGACGCGCACATGGTTTGAAAGCACCAACTGGGTGATGGCGAGATCGGCGACCTCCTTGCGCGAGGCGACGCGGCCCGCCGGGCCAAAATCGGTGTAGTCGAAAACCTCGATGGCTCGGGCGGCGATCGCCTCGACCTGGGTGCCTCGGGCATCCTCGAAGAGTGCAGCGAGGTCTTGTTTGGCGTTGGCGGGCTGGTCCTTGGTGGTCAGCGTGAGGTGATAGCCCGGGGCATCCCAGAACGCCTTAAATGCACGGTGACAGGCGGCTAGGTCGAGGGCGTTGAGGGCGCGCGTGGCGATGGCCAGATTGGTGGCGGGGTCGGAGAAGACGGTTTGCTCGTTGACGGACTTGGCGAGATCGGTGGCGATGGTCTCGGACTTGCGGGTTGCCTGTTGGACGACCGCTTGTTGATAGGAATTGAGCAGGTTGGATTTGGCTTCAGCGAGTTCGGATGCGGTGAAGCCGTGGTTCATCGCGCGGCGCCATTCGTGTTCGAGGATGGGCACCACTTCGCGCCAGCGGTCATCCGCGGCGGTGATGCTGATGGACCCCATTTCCACGTAGTCAAAGAGGACATATCGCGTGGCGCTGCCCTCGGCTACCGGCGAGTTTTTTTCTTTGGTGATGCGTTCGAGGCGGCGGTCGAGGATCGAGTGAGCGAGCGTGAGTGCCAGGAGATCGGCGCGGGTGGCGGTGGTGTCGGGTTTTGCGAGGTACGGCCTGACGAGCGTCAGCGAGACCTCGGTGGCGGCGACTTCCTTGTCGTGGAGGACGGAGGTTTCGATGCCTTCGGGGGGGTGGATTTCCCCCATCTCGGGATTGGGGGCGGGCTCGGTGGGGGCGGTCATCGACGAGAAGGTGGTTTCGATGCGGCTGCGCATGTCGGCAGGGTTGACGTCGCCCACGACGATGAAGGTCATCCGCTGAGGGGTGTAATAGCGGGAATAGAGGTCCACGAAGCGCTCACGCGGGGCGGTCTTGATGACGTCCTCGCTACCGATGGGAAAACGCCGGGTGAACAGGCAATTGGGGAGCGTTGTGGCGAATTGTTGCTTCATGAGCCGGTAGTTGACCGTGTCGCGACTGATTTTCTCCGATAGGATCACGCCGCGTTCTTTGTCGATCTCGGCGGTGGTGAGTGAGGCGCCGTCGCTAAAGTCGCGCATCACGCTGAAGCCGAGGTTTTGGGTTTCGGCGGTGATGTCGGGCAGGTCGAGCATGTAAACCGTCTCGTCGAAGGAGGTGAAGGCGTTGACATGGGCTCCGAAGGCGATGCCGAGCCGCTGCATGCGCGGGACCAGGTCGTCGGGAGCGAAGTGTGTGGTGCCATTGAACATCATGTGCTCAAGGAAATGGGAGAGTCCTTGTTGGTCGTCTGCTTCCATCAGCGATCCCGATGCAATGTGCAGGCGCAGCGAGAGTCGCTTGGGTGGATCGCTATGCGGATAGATGAGGTAGCGGAAGCCATTGGGCAGGGTGCCGAAGGTGGCACCCGCATCAGGCGCGATGTCAGAAGTCGTTTGTGGCCAGGGACGTGGAGTGACGGGAGTCGGAGTCGCCGCGGGTTGGGCGGGTCTGACGAGGATGGCCGGGGGGCTGGGGTCTGGAATCGCGGCGGGAGCCGCCACAGTCGGTGCTGGAGCGGGCAGTGGTCGGCGGCCTTGAGAGCACAGCGAAAGGCCGCTAGCGGTGACGGCGAGGATGAGAATGAGGACTAGCGGGCTGGCCTTTTGCATGGAGCGAGCCTGCTGGAGATTCAGCGCGCTTGGCAATGGTGAAAACCGTCAGCCTTTGCCATAGGTGCAATTCGTCAGATTTCTGCCAATCATCGCAAAATCAGATTGCCATCGCGGGTGGCGCGTGTTGTCTTCGGCGCGCGGTCGCAAGATCGGCACTGTGCGCGCGTGGCGGAATTGGTAGACGCGCTAGATTCAGGTTCTAGTACTCGCAAGGGTGTTCAGGTTCGAGTCCTGTCGCGCGCACCATATTAATAATAAATAGGTTCCGTCTCTGAAAGGGCTCGGAATTTTTTGTTGATTTGCCTCCGTCTGGCCATTTTCTGGCCACTTTTTCGGTCGGTGGCTATTTTCCAGCCTGCGGACTGTGGCCAACGTGGAGGCCTTGCAGACGGCACAGGAGAAACTCGCCTACCAGGCGGGGGCGCTCGCCAGCGAGGAAATTATCGCGATGGGACCGCCTGGTGCTTCGCCAAAA
>JAYSPI010000267.1:0-3984 GCA_043722215.1 Prosthecobacter sp. | reverse complement strand
TAAGTAAAGACGCGTGGGTCTCTAGCCAATAGAGCCGCGGTGCCCGTCCCGGGTCGCGCATCGGTGTCCACCACCATGATTTTAATGCTCGGCTGCTTGTCTTGAAGGTCACGAATCGCAACCGCCACATCATTGAACACACAGTAACCCTCGCCGTGCCCCCGAAACGCATGGTGAGTACCACCCGCCAAACATACCCCAACCCCCTCCGCCAACGCCGCATGACACGCCAGGCGCGTGGCCTCTACTTCCGTCGCACTGCGCACGTAAAGCTCCGGCGCAGCCGGAAAGCCTAGCAGAATCTGCTCCTTCCGACCTAAGGTCCCAGCCTCGATCTGGCGGATATAGGCGAGTTCATGCACGCGCTGGAGCAGGTGACGATCGGCGGGGCCGACCTCAATGATCTCCTCCGGGCGGAGAATCCCCCCCTCCACCAGCATGTCCTTGGCAACACGAAACTTGTCCATCGGAAACGGATGCCCCGACGGCAATTTAAGCTCCAGATCCTCTGAATAAAAACAACGCATCTTTCCCGCCACCAGCCAAGCCCACTACCTGCGCCGTGGGAAGACCAAAGTGACCGCCGTCCGTCACCTGCGCCCTTGACCCGCATCCGATCCAGACACACATTCAAGCGCATCACCGCTGTCGCCTGACCACCCGTCCGCAGTGCCTACGGCACGCCCAAGGCAACACCATCATCCCACACTCTAACTGCTATGGACCTGCTCACCCGCACCCTATCCCAGCCATTCATCTGGGGACTACTCCTGGGACTGCTCATCGCCGCATTCATCTGGAAATCTGGGTTCACCGCTCGCCGCCACGCCACCCGCGAACTCAAACGCGTGCTCGCCGAAATGACAGGTCTCCAGAGCCACCTCAATACCCAGCTCAAGATCAACGCCAGCGGCCACCAATCACTGCTCACCGAACTGGACGCGCTCAAGCAACAAAACGAAACCCTGCGCATCAACTGCGCAGCCCTCCAACAAAAACCCGGGCGCCTCGAACAACGGCTCCTCCATGTTTACGAAAGCGCCATCCGCTCAATGCGCGAACAAGCGCCTGGCTTCGCCCCAGCATGGGAAAAGGCCCTACGCCAAGGCGAGGCTGAAATTGCGGCCTCTGAATCCGGCCTCTCAAAACTCGTCCGCCGCGTGATCCCAGGCTTGGGCAATTCGCCGTCATCACCCACCGCCGTCATCACCACGGATGATGCCGCCCGACTATCCTAACACGAACTCGCCGTCCGTTATGCCTACCCAACAACGCGCCGACTACCTCCGGCGACGCTTGGCTGCACTCTATCCGAATCCGGCGATTCCCCTCGACCACTGCAACCCCTACACCCTGCTGGTCGCGGTGCTACTCTCCGCTCAATGCACTGATGTCAGGGTGAACCAGGTGACCCCTGCGCTGTTTGCTCTCGCCGACAACCCACGCGACATGATGAACGTACCCATCGAGGATATTCACGCCATCATCCGCCCCTGCGGCCTAGCACCTCGCAAATCCACCGCAATCTCCCAACTCTCTCGCATCCTCGTCACTCGCCACGGCGGCTACGTTCCCGCCGATTTCACGGCTCTTGAGGCCCTGCCAGGCGTCGGCCACAAAACCGCCTCCGTTGTCATGGCACAAGTGTTCGGTGTCCCCGCCTTCCCAATCGACACCCACATCCACCGCCTCGCCACCCGCTGGCTCCTCACGTCCGGCAAAAACGTCACCCAAACCGAACGCGACCTAAAAAATTGGTTTCCCCGCGAATCGTGGAACCTCCTTCACTTGCAAATCATCTACTATGGCCGCGAGCATTGCTCTGCCCGCGGCTGCGACGGTAAATCATGCCTGCTGTGCCGGGAACTGCTCGCCATGCCTCTCTCCCATTAGATATTAGATACAACCTATACACAACAACGCCCGCCTCCTTGCGAGAGACGGGCGCTTTGAATAGTCTAATTGTTTACTTCGACGAGGAAGTATAACTTGCCTGGCTGGCGCCCTTCTTAATCTTGCTCTGCTTGATCCAGCTCATCGTCGAGCGGAGCTTCGCACCAACCTTTTCAATCTGGTGAGAGGCCTCGGCCTTGCGGATTGCATTGAAGTTCTTGTTACCACCAGCGTATTCGGCAGTCCACGCTTTAGCGAATTTACCGGATTCGATCGCCTTGAGTTGTGCCACCATCCGCTTCTTCACGGACGCATCGATGATCTTGGGACCCACTGTCACATCGCCATATTCAGCGGTTTCAGAGATCGAGAACCGCATCCCTGCAATCCCTTGTTCGTTCATCAGGTCCACGATGAGCTTGAGCTCATGCAAGCACTCGAAGTATGCCATCTCGGGTTGATAACCGGCTTCCACCAGCGTTTCGAAACCGGCCTTCACTAGCGCGGATGCGCCACCACAAAGTACGCATTGTTCACCGAATAGATCGGTCACTGTTTCCTCACGGAAGTTCGTTTCAAACACCCCGGCGCGCGCGCAGCCAATGCCACCCGCCCAGGCTAGCGCAGTTTGCTTCGCCTTGCCGGAAACATCCTGCTCCACCGCAATCAGCCCGGGAACTCCTTTGCCCGCTACAAACTGCGAGCGCACCGTGTGACCCGGTCCCTTCGGCGCAACCAAGATGACATCCACGTCCTTGGGTGCCGTAATCGTTTTGAAATGGACCGCAAAACCGTGCGAAAATAACAGCGTCTTCCCTTTGCTTAGATTAGGCGCAATATCCTTCTCGTAAACCGCCGGAATCACCGTGTCTGGCGTTGCCACGAAAATCACGTCTGCCGCCTTCACTGCTGCCGCCGTGTCCATCACCTCAAACCCTAGATCCTTGGCTACCGCCCGGGACTTCGACTTCGGATAGAGACCGATAATCACCTTCAGACCACTGTCCTTCAGGTTGAGCGCGTGTGCGTGTCCTTGTGAGCCAAAGCCAATCACGGCTAAGGTTTTCTTCTTAAGCGGGGCGATCGGGGCGTCCTTGGTGGTATAGATTTTCGCGGCCATGGCAGAGCAGATGATTTTAATTCAATAGGTGCAGGCAACGGCCATCAGGGCCGCAGCGCGCCGAAACCCTGCCCGCATGCCGCCGCACGGTCAAGCAGCAACCCATCTCTCGACGTCCAAATGCTTGCCCATCCCCCGCCACTAACCCTATCAATGCGCGTGCCCGCAAAAAACATCGTCTATTTCGATCTAGAAACCCAACGCAGCTTCGGCGATGTCGGCGGATCCGCTCACAAAGATAGGATGGGCATCTCCGTAGCCGTCACCTTTAGCACCGCACGCGGATCCTATGAAATCTATCACCATGACGAAATGGACCGCCTCGGCGCAGAATTGATCCAGGCCGATCTCGTCGTCGGTTGGAACCACCTCCAATTCGACTATCCAGTCCTCCAGCCCCACGTCTTCCATAACCTTGGCGAACAAACGATCAACCTCGATATGATGCTCGAACTCGAATCCCTGCTTGGATTCCGACTCAAACTCGACTCGGTCTCCTCAGCCTCTCTCGGCACCGGCAAATCTGCCGATGGGCTTGATGCGCTGCGCTGGTGGCAGGAACACAAAAAAACTGGCGACTTCGCTCCCCTGCGCAAAATCGCCGAATACTGCGCCTTTGACGTCAAAGTCACCATGCGTGTCCACCAATACGCTCTAGAACACGGCCTCCTCAGGTATAACGACAAGAGCGGCCGAGCAACCGAGATTGCTGTTAGCTGGAAATAAGCGGCATCCGTCTCTCCCCACTTAAAATAAGCCAACTAGTCCCAGCACCCTCGTCACCGTCCACACAAAAGTGACGACAAGCATAACGATGAAAATCTTGATGCTAAGTTCAATGGCAGGGCGCGTCATAGTCCTAACTTAGCAAGCCACCGAGGCCACGCAAGCGAGATTTCTGTCAACTCAGCCCGCCCCGCCTAGGAGACACCGGATCGGATGATTGCAATCTAACCGAGCGAGCCCTCCGG
>JAYSPI010000266.1:0-24570 GCA_043722215.1 Prosthecobacter sp. | reverse complement strand
CAAGCCGAGCAGGCGGCCCGTCAGCAGGAGGCGGCGCAACACCAGGCGGAACAACGCCAAGCGGAGCAAGCGGCCCGTCAGCAGGAGGCAGCGCAACACCAGGCGGAACAACGCCAAGCCGAGCAGGCGGCCCGTCAGCAGGAGGCAGCGCAACACCAAGCGGAACAACGCCAAGCCGAGCAGGCGGCCCGTCAGCAACAGCAACAGCAAGAGGCAGCACAACGCCAGGCCGAGCAGGCCGCTCGTCAAGCTGCCGAGGCGACCCGCCAGCAACAGGCACCACCGCAGCGCCCATAGCCGACGTCAGGACCCTACCCGATTTGATGCGAATGAGCCTACGCGGGACGCGATATTTTTGGGCAAGTCCGGGCGTGCCCCCGCCGCTGGGGATCCGCGCATGCATTGGATCAAATGATGGGTCGTTTTTCGATTTGAGATTGAGGGTTGAGTCTTGCGGGGAATTCCGCGAAAACCTCCGCACATGAGAATCTTGGTCGTTGGCAAAGGCGGGCGCGAACACGCACTTTTACGAGCTCTCGCAGAATCGCCGGGGAAACCTGAGTTGTTCTGCTTCCCGGGTAGCGAGGCAATTTTTGAAATTGCCCAAGCCGTTGCGGTCGATGGGCTGGAATCGCTGGTTGGCTGGATGAAATCTCACGCGATCGATCTATGCGTGGCGGGCGAGGAAAGCTACCTCGTCAAAGGGGAGGGGCTTGCCAACCTCTGCGAACAAAATGGGATCCCGTGCTGGGGTCCGCATAAGGAATCTGCTCAATTGGAAGCCAGCAAAGAGTTTGCGAAGGATTTTCTCTTCCGTAATGCGATTCCCACGGCGCGCGCTACCGCCGTTGATACCCTGGAGGATGCTGTGACCGCCATCGCCGGGGAATACCCAACCGTCCTTAAGTTTGACGGTTTGGCTGCTGGCAAGGGAGTCGCCGTCTGTCCAGATCAAGCATCAGCCATGGTCTTTCTGGAGGAGGTTTTCAGTCAGCGCCGCTTCGGCCCGGGACGCGTACTCGTCGAACAATGCCTCACCGGCCCGGAGATCTCGGTGTTTGCTGCCATCGTCGATGACCAATACCTCGTGTTCACCCCGGCGCGCGATTATAAGCGGGCACTCGATGGCGATCTCGGCCCAAATACTGGCGGCATGGGTGCCGTGGCTAGCCGCCGGCTCGTTTCTCAGGATGTCATGGATCGCATTGACCAGGAAATTATCCAGCCCACTGTGGCTGGACTGCGCCACGAAGGATTGCCGTATCGCGGGTTTCTCTACTTTGGCATCATGCTCACGCCCAGCGGCCCGCAGGTCATCGAATACAATTGCCGCTTTGGTGATCCTGAGTGCCAGGCGGTGATGCCCTTGGTGCATGGCGATTTGGCGGCGTTCTGCCTAGCCGGCGCTCAGGGCGACCTCCGCCCTGAGCTGCTCACCTTCGATGACGGCTGGAGCGTCTGTGTGATCTTGGCCTCAGCAGGCTATCCGGAATCTTCGCGCAGTGGCGACCGGATCACCGGCCTTGGAGCCACCGGTGCATTCCGCGTCTATCACGCAGGTACCCGCAAAACCGACAATGCCGAATGGGAAACCCACGGCGGTCGCGTGCTCGCCGTGGTTGCGGGAGGCTCCTCCCGCCAGCTGGCCGTCGCCAATGCTCATGCTGCCGCCGATCTCATCCACTTCGATGGCTTGCAACGCCGCCGCGATATCGGCATCCTCAACTTTGATTAACCCGCTCATGCAACCCCGCACTCTCACGGCTCAAGACATCACCGACGGTGTTGAACGCCTCGCCCACGCCATCCGCGAAAAATCCCAAGGCCAACCGCTTGCCTTGGTTGGCATCCGCAGCCGCGGCGACGAAGTCGCCGAGCGCCTCCTCAATATCCTCTCTGAGGACGATCGCGACCTCTCGTTTGGCGTGCTTGATATCTCGCTCTATCGCGATGATTTTGAGCACCTCCATGAAAACCCGGCCCTCCAGCAAAGTGATATTCCCTTCCCGGTCGAGGGCGCGCACGTCATCTTGGTGGACGACGTCCTGTTCACCGGTCGCACGATCCGCGCCGCGCTCGATGCCCTCGCCGATTACGGCCGCCCCTCCATCGTGGAGCTGGCCGTGCTCATCGACCGCGGCCACCGTGAAATGCCCATACAAGCAGATTACGTCGGCATCTCTCTGGACACCCACCGCTCCGATCATGTATGGGTTTCGTTAGAAGGGACTGACGGACTGGACCAGGTGCAGATCGTCGCAAAAGACAACCCATGAGCCTCCTGCCGCAGCGTAAGAAATCCCCCGCGGAGATCGCCCACCTCCGCGAGAGTCTCGGTCTCCCCGCCGTATTGGCCGCTCCCGAGGCGACGGACTTGCCCGTGCCGCCGGCCGTCGCTGCGGCCCTCAGCCCCCGCCAACCGACGGAGAATCCCGTGGTGCCGGTTCTTAAACCAAAAATTGTCCGCTCGCTGCGTAAATCCGAACAATTTTCCCAGCCGGGCATGCGACCGCGCCAAGTGCCTACCGAATCGAATCTCCCGATTCACCGCCACAGCGACGATGAGCTCAATGACATCCGCCGCCGTGAAGCGCTTGCCATGCTCACTCCGGTAGTAAACGTGAAGCTTGCCCTTGCGCATCCCGCCTGGGTCGTGAGCGGCTATGTGGCTGCGCTGGCAAGTGCCGTATCGGCCGCTTGGCCCGCGATCGCCGCGCCATCCACCGATTCGCGCCCGCTCACGCTGCCGGTGTGCTGCGCGGTGGTCGCTCTCATCGTCGCGGCCGTCATCGTGTTTTCCCGTCCGCTTTCGCGCCATCACGCCGCGTTCATCACGGTGATCACGTGGTTTGTGATCATTTTTGGCGCTCTCTACTACTTTCCCAACCTCCGGCATGCCACCTAAAGATCTACTGGATATCGCATCACTCGATCGCTCTGAAATCGACCACCTGCTCGATCAATCGATCCCGTTCAAAGAACTTTTCACCCGATCGGTGAAAAAAGTACCGGCCCTCAAGGGTAAATCGGTGTTGATGCTCTTCTACGAAGCAAGCACCCGCACTCACTCGTCGTTCGAAGTCGCCGCCAAACGCCTCTCTGCCGATGTCATCAACTTCGACGTCGCCCGCTCATCCATCACCAAGGGCGAATCCGTCCGCGAAACCGTCGAAACCCTCCAGGCCATGCGCACCGATTTCATCATCGTGCGCCATAGCCGCTCCGGCCTGCCCGGCCTCATCGCCAAACAGACTCGCGCCTCGGTCATCAATGCGGGCGATGGCGCTCACGCCCACCCGACTCAGGCGCTGCTAGATGCCTTCACCATCAAGCAGAAAGCCCCCGATCCCAGCGGCAAGAAAGTCCTCATCATCGGCGATGTCCTGCATTCGCGCGTGGCCCGCTCTACCAGCACCCTCTTGCTCAAGCTGGGCGTGCAGGTGGCCCACCTCGGCCCCGGTTCTTTGGTCCCGCAGATGGATGCCAGCATCCGCCGCTTCACTGATTACCAGAACGCTATGGCCTGGGCACCCGACTTTGTCTATCTGTTACGCGTCCAAATGGAGCGCCAGGACGTCCAATACTTCCCAAGCCTGCGCGAATACCACAAACTCTACGGCATCACCGAGGCCCGCCTCGCCGAGATCCGTGACCGCGGGCTATTCATCATGCATCCCGGCCCAGTCAACCGCGGTGTCGAACTCTGCGACGCCGTCATGGATTACGAACGCTGCCTCATCAACGATCAAGTCGAAAACGGCATCGCCGTCCGAATGGCCGTCCTCTACTGGCTCAAGCCAGGGCTTGCTCAGGAGTAAATACTCGAAGCACCGGAGTCCCCCGCTCGGACGTTGCGCGAGCGCGTGGAGTCGCTCGCGCTCGCAAGAGAGATTCATTGCGGCGGCGCATGGACGAGCAGGACAAACTCGCCTTTAGGCGGGTGGCTCTGAAAATGCGCGAGCAACTCGGCGGCGGTGCCACGGTGGTAGGTTTCGAACTTTTTCGTGAGCTCGCGGGCGACGCAGGTTTGGGCGGCGGGATTGAGATCGGAAAGAATCTCGAGGGTTGAGACGATCCGGTGGGGCGATTCAAAGAAGATGGCGGTTTCACCGGAGTCGAGGGCGGCCGCCAGCGCGCTCCGGCGTTTTCCAGATTTGACTGAGAGGAATCCGCCGAAGCGGAATGCGTGGCACGGCAGGCCGGAGCCGATGAGGGCGGTGATCACGGCGGACGGGCCGGGCAGCACCTCGACGGGGGTGCCGCCAGCGATGCATGCCTGGACGAGGCGGTATCCGGGGTCGGATATGCCGGGCATGCCGGCATCGCTGATGAGGGCGATGGTCTCACCGCCGTGGGCGGCTGCGGCGAGTTCGGGCGCGCGCCGCGCTTCGTTGTGCTCGTGCAGCGAGATGAGCGGCTTGTGAGGGATGCCGTGGTGGGCGAGCAAGGGCGCGGAATGGCGGGTGTCCTCGCAGGCAATGCGATCGGCGGACCTGAGGATTTCGAGCGCGCGCAGCGTGATGTCGGCGAGGTTGCCGATTGGGGTGGGTACAATCACAATGCGGCCGGTGGTCTCGGATGGGCTGTCCATAATGGGAGTGGGTACGATCACAATGCGGCCGGTGCAGGGTGAAATAGCCGGTTAATATCCCGGCCGCTCGAAGCAGCTGCGCTCTGCCGCAGAGATGGGTTGTGGTTTGCCCTCAGGGTTGACACGCACGGTGGTGATGCTGCCGTGGGCCGCTGTTTCGCCAGCGGCGTTGAGGATTTCAAACTCCCAAGCGACCGAGGACGTGCCGATTTGCGCAATGGCCAGCTGCACCTCGATGTGCTCACCGGTGACGAATGGCCGCTTGAAGTCACAACTCACCCGGACGCGCGGCCACCCGCCTAACAAGCGGTCGAAGACCAAAATGCCGCGGGATTGAAGAAACGCGTGTTCGGCCTCTTCAACGTAGCGAAAGATGTTGGGGAAGTGCATCCAGCCGCTCGCGTCGGTATCGCCGAACGCGACCTCGCGCGAGTGGCGGTGCAGCGGGTGGTCCATAGGGAACGGTGGCCGTGTGGCCACCGGGCTGAGGTTAGCGAGCGTTACTTGAACTTGCTAACCAAGACCGAGGCGTTGTGGCCGCCGAACCCAAAGCTATTGCTGAGGGCGGTTTCGATGGCCACCTCGCGAGCGACGTTAGGCACGCAGTCGAGGTCGCATTCCGGGTCCTGATCCTCGACGTTGATCGTCGGTGGAACCACCCCGTCCTTGATGGCCATGATGCTGGCAATCAACTCGACGCCGCCGGCCGCTCCAAGCATGTGGCCTGTCATTGATTTGGTCGAGCTGACCATGAGGCCATTTTTGGCATGGTCGCCGAAGGCCAGCTTGATCGCCTTGGTTTCGGCGATGTCGCCCAGACCGGTGGAGGTCGCGTGGGCATTGAGGTAATCGACATCCTGCGGGTTTTTCTTGCCGTGGCGCAGCGCCATTTGGATGGCATAGGCTGGGCCAGTGCCGTCGGGAGACGGCGCGCTGAGGTGGTAGGCATCGGCGCTGACGCCGTAGCCGAGGAGTTCGGCATAGATGGTTGCTCCGCGTTTTTTGGCATGTTCAAGTTCTTCGATGAAGATGACGCCGGATCCTTCGCCCATGACGAAGCCGTCGCGGCCCTTGTCGAAGGGGCGGCAGGCACCCTCGGGATCATCGTTGCGCGTGCTCAAAGCCTTCATGTTGCTGAATCCGCAGAGGCCCATCGGGAGAATCGTGGCCTCGGCACCGCCGCAAAGGAAGCCGTCGGCATCGCCAAATTTGATAATCCGCCAGGCCTCGCCGATATTATGGTTGGAGGTGGCGCAAGCGGTCACGATCGACATGTTCGGACCCATCAGGCCGAACTCCATCGAGATGATGCCGCTGGCGATGTTGGAGATCATCATGGGAATGGTGAACGGGGAAACCCGCTTGGGACCCTTGGTCATATAGGTGCCGTGTTCACGTTCCAGGGTTGCAAGTCCCCCGATGCCGCTGCCGACCATGACGCCAAACCGGCGCGGGTCAACCGAGGAGACGTCCAGACCGGAGTTCTCGACGGCCATTTTGGCTGCAGCCACAGCGAATTGGACGTAGCGATCGGCTCGCCGCGCATCCTTGGGAACCCTGAAATAGCCGTCAGCCTCGAAGTTTTTCACTTCGCCGGCGATCTTGCAATCGAAGGGTTCTGGATCCAGCTGCGTGATCCGTGAGATCCCGCTGCGACCTGCTTTGAGGCCCTCCCATGTGGTGGTCAAATCGTTACCCAGAGGGGTGATGCAACCAATGCCGGTGATGACGACGCGTCGTTCGTTCATAGTTTCGGGGGCGACTCTGACCGGTCCAATCCCGCCGCGCAAGCTTCATCGCGGGATGTTTCTGAGGAAAGTGATGGGTTACCCGAGGCGGCGGCTTCGGCCTTTTTCATTGAGGGCACCACAAACCGGGCACGGGACGATCGTAAGATGGCTGTGGTCCTCAAAGGCATGGAGGCACAGGCGGCAGATCACCCGCTTGGCCAGCGCCCGGGATTCGGCGCGGGCGCGCAGCGAACGCGACGCCACCGTGAACAGCAGCACTAGGGCACATGAGCCGAAGAGCACCAAGAGCACAAAATCAGTGAGAGTCAGGTCCATCGGTGAGTTGGTTGGTGAAGCCCACCCCCACGGCCAGCCAGCGTGACGCTTCTGCGGGGGCTGCGGCAAATGAAATATGGCGCAGCCAATCCACGAGTGACGAGCGGCCATGCTCGTCGCCGCCAGCTAGCGAAACGCACTCGAGCACGTTGCCTGCGGCATCAAGCCGTATCACAAACCTCCATGGCGCAGCGGCGATAGACGCGTCCACCACACCGACGAACGGGGGTAACTCGCGGGGCAGGGCGGAAGCAGATAGTTCAGACAATGGGTGCAGTACGGGCGATAAGCGGAGCGTGACGCTCGTTGGTGCCCTCAACTGGGCGGGCTCAGGGGTCGGCAAGGTCGCAACACCGCGGGCCGCCATCCGCAGCGGCGTGGGAGTCAGGTCGTCGGGCAAATCTTTCAGGGTTGGCACGTACGGCGGCGAACTCCAGCGGGTGGTGGCTAGCGCTGCTTGTTCGATGGCGGCGGCCCCCTCCCACTCAGCGGGGTCAAAGCGCGACGGGAAGGGTCCGCCTTCACGAGCACGCAGCGTGAGCGCGCGACCCACGGCATCCTCGTTGACGTGGATGAGCGAGGCTTTTTGGGTGGCTCGCAGGGTGGCTGGGAGAACCTGGATGTGGATCGAGGAGAATCCCAAGGTGAACCCGCTGGCGACGATTCCGATGGCGATGATGTGATGCCAGGAGGATTCCTTGGATCGTCGCCACCGGAACACCCATTCCGGGGCGGCCATCCGTAGGCGTTTTCTGGAGACGCGCTTGCCCATTACTCGTGACCCGGTTGCGGGGCGGATGCCGCAGCGGCGGGTGCGTTGGCGCCGACCATCGCCAGTTGGAAACCCTTGCTCAACACCAGTTCCACCACTTCGCGTTCAACCCCTACCGGTGTGCCCGCATCCGTTTGCAAAAGGACCATCGCCTTGGTTGCTGCCCCTGCGGCGCGCAGCGCGTCGAACCGGCCCGCTAACTCAGCCAGCGTCACCGAGTCGCGGCCCAGGTGGATGCGCGGCGCGCTGGCACCCGGTCCCAGTGTCACCACCAAGGTGTCCTGAAATCGCTCAAGTTGAAACCTCGAGGGGGGCAGGGTCACGGCCACCCCGGACTGCTGCAACAGCATCGGGCTCAACATCAGCACCAGCCACAACAACGCAAAGAGATTTAAAATCGGCACGGCGTGCAACAACCCCGGGCGTTCCGGCAACGTCATTTCAAGTTTCACTTGGTGTGATGCAACGGGGGTTTCGCCGGGTGGCGGCCTGCGCTAACCTCCCCGCGGAAAGGCGCGTACTCATCTTCCTCACGGGCATCGGCGATCAAGTGAACCATCTCGATGCCTGCCCGCTCGATCCGGTGCACCAGTCGCTGCGTCCGCCCTAGGAAATACAGGTAAAACAAATACATCGGGACCGCCACGGTCAGTCCCAGCACCGAGGTGATCAGCGCGGAATAGACGCCCGCGGAAAGCTCGGCCGGGCCCGTGAACCCGCCATGCTCGCTGACTTTTTGGAAGGTTTCGAGCATGCCTAACAAAGTGCCCAGCATCCCCACTAACGGGGCCAACAATGCAGTCCCCAAAATCACCCGAATGTTCTTCTCAATCCGCGGCACCTCCAACTGGCCGGCTTCTTGCATCACATCGCGCAAATCGGCGCGGCTCAGATAATAGCGCAGCAGACCGGCGTGGGCGATCCGGGCGACCGGGCCCGGCGCTCGCGCCGCTTCGTGGAGGGCCTCTGCAAACGCTCGCCGACGGATGTGATGGGATAGCCCGACGAGGAGGTCGCCGACGTTGATGCGCGCACGGTGGAAGAAAAACAAGCGTTCCACGATGCACACGGAGCCGATAAATGCCAAGCCGAGCAGCACCCAGACCAGCGGGCCGCCCTGCGCGATCAGACCTGAAGGTTCCATCAATGCTAAGATCATCTGCCAGGAAACTATGCGCCGCCGCCGTCTTCTGGCCAGCACCAAAAGCCTGCCGATAATCAAACACCACCTCGGCGCGCTCCCAGCAGATCAGCGCTGGCCGAGATGCTTTCACCAGCCAAGGAGTTGGGTCACGGCGGCGCGGAGGGCGGTATCGAGGACGGCCGCTTCGCCGTGGGTGAGGGGAAGGGTCACTTTACGGAGCGATTTATCGGAGGCTTCCTGGCGCGACAGGGACAACAGATAAGGGGCGTGTTGGGGGTCATCGCGCGCGGTGAGTTCGCAGGCACTGTTGGCTTTTTCCGACTGGTGGAAGAGCTTGGCCTGCGGTTGGCGACCCTGCAACGTCGCCAGTGCCTGGCCGAGATCGGCAAGCCCCCATTTCATCGTGATTTTATTTTCCCAATCGAATGCTTTATCGCCGGATTGGCCCGCCGCATCGACGAAGACGGCCCCTTTGATGAGGTTGAGTCCGAAGCGGACCACGCCGCCACTGCCGCGGCTGTTCGGCTTGTAGATCGCGTAATCGGTGGGTCGTGGCTCGGTGGGTCGTGGCTCGGTGGGTTTCATGGCATGTGGGGGGTGATGAGGTATTAATCTATGCTGGTTTAGGTGAGGAAGCAAGCAATAAGCTGTTCCTTTGAACTAATGATGGAGGTTGTGAGGATTTTGGCCGGAGCTGGTTTGTCTGTGGTGATCTGCAAGAATTGAACCTTGGCCGCGCGGGTTTGGGGCGGCAGACTTTGGGGAGTGAATGCTAGGGTGTTAATTGATGGGCCATCGGAGTTGGTCTTTGACTATGCGGTGCCCGCGGGGCTGGATGTGCGGCCGGGCTGCCGGGTGAGGGTGCCGCTGCGGCGGAAATCAGCGACAGGGACGGTGTTGTCGATGGTGGCAGAGGCGCAGCAGGATTTTGCGGTGCGGGAATTAGAAGCGTTGATCGATCCGGAGCCGCTGATCACAGCGGTGCTGTTGCGCACGGGCGAATGGTTGGCCGATTACTATGGCTGCGGAATCGAAACGGTGATTCGCGCACTGCTGCCCGAGGCAGTGCGTGCCGAGGAAAATTCGGCGAAAACCCGCCGATTGGCGGTGCTTGACGCGGTGCCGGAGCCGGCGGTGCTGGCCAAGTTGCTTCGGCGCGCACCGCGCCAGCATGCGATCCTCACGCTGTTAGCGAGTGCGCCCGGCAGGCGGCTGGCAGTTGCGGATTTAGGGGATGGGTCGGCGGCCGCTCTCAAGGGGATGGAGAAGACTGGCTTGCTGCGCTTGGAGACCGAGGTGGTGCGCCGTGATCCCGAGGCCGGGGCGATGGATGAGGTGTTAGAATCCATGCCGTTGGCGCTCAATCCCGACCAGCAGCGCGCGTTGGAGGCCATCCTCGCCGGGTTGCATGACCCTGCGCCCAAGCCGATATTGTTGTTAGGTGTGACCGGCTCGGGTAAAACAGAGGTCTACCTGCAGGCAGCGCGGCAGGTGTTGGATTTGGGTAAGACGGTGCTAGTGTTAGTTCCGGAGATATCCTTAACTCCGCAGACGGTTAGGCGGTTCAAGGCTCGGTTTGCGGCGATGCAGGAGCAAGTGGCGGTGTTGCATTCAAATCTTTCGCAGGGGGAGCGGTTTGATGAGTGGCACCGCATTCGGGCTGGGGTGGCGCGGATCGTGATTGGGGCGCGCTCGGCGGTATTTGCGCCGTTGCCCGGGCTTGGTTTGATCATCGTGGATGAGGAACATGAAAATACTTACAAACAGGAAAATGCACCGCGCTATCACGGTCGCGATGTGGCGGTGTTGCGGGCTGCGTTCGAGCGATGTGTGATCGTGTTAGGTTCTGCTACGCCGTCGCTGGAGTCGTGGCATAACACCCAGACAGGTAAATACGAATTGCTGCGCCTCGACCAGCGCGCCGATGGTCAGTCAATGCCGCTGGTGCGGATCGTGGACATGCGTTTGGAGGCGACCAAGCGCAAGGGAGCCGTTGCGATACTATCAGACAGATTGCGGACCGCGCTGGAACAACGGTTAGAGAAAGGTGAGCAATCGATCTTATTTTTGAATCGTCGTGGGTTTGCCCGATCGCTGCAATGTCCGCAATGCGGTCATGTGTGCCAGTGTCCGCATTGTTCGGTGGCGTTGACCTATCATCGCACGGACGAGCGGTTGGTATGTCATGTGTGCGGGCACCATGCGATTGTTCCGCGCAAGTGTCCGGAGTGCAAGGACCCGGCGATTTTGTTGCAGGGATATGGGACGCAGAAGGTAGAAGAGGTGATTGGCAAGGTGCTGCCCAAGGCGAAGATTGCGCGGATCGATGCGGACACGATGCGGCGCAAGCATGCGCTACGCGACACGTTGAATGCCTTTAAATCGCATCAGATAGATATTTTAATCGGCACGCAGATGATTGCCAAGGGTCTGCATTTTCCCAATGTCACGCTGGTGGGGATTTTGAATGCGGACCTGAGTCTGCACGTGCCGGACTTTCGGGCCGGTGAGCGGACGTTTCAATTGGTGACGCAGGTTGCGGGGCGGGCGGGTCGTGGCGAGTTGGAGGGTGAGGTGATCGTGCAGACGTTCACGCCGCATTCGCCGTCGATCCAATATGCGCGGCGGCACGATTTTGACGGTTTTTCGGACCAGGAGTTGGAGTTTCGGCGGCAGTTTGGATATCCGCCGTATGCTCACTGTGCGGTTTTGACGTCGCGATCGACGCACGAGCGGCGGGCAGAGTTCACGTTGCAAACGCTGCATTTGCGGTTGCTAGAAAACCTACCTAGCGGGATGGCGGTGGGAGAGGTCTTGCCGTCGCCATTGTTGCGAGCGCACGGACAGCACCGGTTTCAAATCATTTTACGAGCGCCGCAGGCGCGCTCGTTGACCCGGCATGTGCAGGCGGTGTTGGCGCGGACGTCGCTGCCGGATGATGTGACGGTCATTTTCGACATGGACGCGTTGAGTTTTTCTTGAGGAGTGGATCCAGTTCGAGATCTGGGTGTTAGGCTTTGGTGAGTTCCTTGAGCAGGGAGTTAAGATCGCGGGTCATGGCATCCTCAATGGCAAGACGGGCACGTTCTTTGGCAGCCTGCGCTCTGCTCGGCCTCCAGGCTTTTTGACGAGGCGCTTGAACTCCAGCAGTGTACGGCGGATCGGCGTGAGGTGCCTAGGGGCGAATCATCAGGTCCGCCGTGGTCACAGCGGCTGGTTTAGCAGACGGTCATTGCATCGAGCGCGCTGTTCTTGCAAACACGCCCGATGTGAATCGCGGAGCGCCCCCGCGCCGTTTAACGGCAGACCGGGCAGGAGCTGAGCTGGGTGAAGAAGTCGTTGCCTTTGTTATCGACGAGGATGAAGGCGGGGAAGTTTTCGACGGTGATTTTCCAGACGGCTTCCATGCCGAGCTCGGGGAACGCGACGACCTCCTGGGACTTAATGTGGTCCTGGGCGAGTAGCGCGGCGGGTCCGCCAGCCGAGCCGAGGTAGAAGCCGCCATGTTTGTGGCAGGCGTCGGTGACGTCCTTCGAGCGGTTGCCCTTAGCGAGCATGACCATCGAGCCGCCATGGGATTGGAAGAGCTCAACGTAACTGTCCATGCGGCCGGCGGTCGTCGGCCCGAACGAGCCAGATGCCATACCGACCGGCGTCTTGGCGGGGCCGGCGTAGTAAACTGGGTAGTTTTTGAAATAGTCGGGCAGTTGACCGTCTTTTTCGAGGATTTCCTTAATTTTGGCGTGGGCGATATCGCGCGCGACGATGATGGTACCGGTGAGAGCGACGGCGGTAGTGACCGGGTATTTGGCGAGGGTTTTGAGGGTTTCGGCCATGCCGAGGTCGAGGTCCACGGGCACGCCCTTGAACTTCCAATCGCGGAATTTTTCTGGAATGAAGCGGCCGGGGTTGTGTTCGAGTTGTTCGAGGAAGATTCCGTCCTTGGTGATTTTGGCTTTGGCTTGGCGGTCGGCCGAGCACGAAACCCCAATGCCCACCGGACATGACGCCCCGTGGCGCGGCAGGCGCACCACCCGCACGTCGAGGGCGAAGTATTTGCCGCCAAACTGCGCGCCAATCGCGGTTTCGCGGGCCATCGCCAGCAATTCTTGTTCGAGTTCCAGGTCGCGGAATGCCTGGCCGTGCTCATTGCCGGCGGTGGGCAGGGCGTCGTAGTATTTGGTGGACGCTAGCTTGACGGTCTTGAGGCAATTTTCGGCAGAGGTGCCGCCGATGACAAACGCCAGGTGATAGGGCGGGCAGGCGGCGGTGCCCAGAGACTTCATTTTCTCTAGGCAAAACTCCTTGAGTCGCTTCGGGTTGAGCAGGGCCTTGGTCTCCTGATAGAGATATGTCTTATTGGCCGACCCTCCCCCTTTGGTCACAAACAGAAATTTGTAGGCATCGCCCTCGGTCGCGTAGAGGTCGATTTGGGCTGGCAGGTTGGTCTTGGTGTTGACCTCGTCATACATCGTGAGCGGGGCGGTCTGCGAGTAGCGGAGGTTTTCGCGGAGATATGTTTGATAGATGCCCTTCGATAGGAATTCTGCGTCGTCGCAGCCGGTCCATACTTGTTGGCCTTTTTTGGCAACGATGGTGGCGGTGCCGGTGTCCTGACAGAATGGCAGGATGCCGTGGGCGGCGATCTCCGCATTTTTGAGCATCATGAGGGCGACCATGCGGTCGTTTTCGGATGCTTCCGGGTCATCGAGGATGGCGGCGACCTGGGCCAGGTGCGCCGGGCGGAGCATGAAGTTGATCGCCTTGAGCGCTTCCGCCGCTAACAACGTGAGCCCCTCGGGTGCAATCTTGAGCACCGGTTGGCCCTCGAACTCGGTCAGCGTGACGTGGTCGCGGCTGATGCAGGCATACTCGGTGGTATCGGGGCCGAGCGGGAACGGATCTTGATAGACAAACGGTTGGTCTGACATGGCGTGCGGCACGTCATACGGCGAAGCCGAGCCGCGTGCAAACCGATTCCTTGCGGGCCGCAAGCCGAGCGCGGCGAATCACAAAATCTGCGAGGAATCGCCCACTCTCTCAGCGGCGGCAATTTTCTAATAGCCCTGCGAGAAATCGGGTGATTTGGACGAGCGCCTCGGCGTGGGTAGAGTCGCCGAGCGGGTGCAAGTCTGCGCGGCACTGGGCAAGTAGGTCGAGGGCGGTATCGACGGCGCTTTCGATAGCGCCCTCGTACTCGGCGATGCCTAATAGGACAGGTAGATCGAGGGGTTCCTGATCGAGGATGCGCTTATTGAGTTTGATCCGTTGGGGCTCGGAGGCGGTTTCGAGCAGGTTGAGGATCGGTAGGGTGAGTTTTCCTTTCACCAGGTCGGTGCGCAGTGTTTTACCGGCGGCTTCCTCGGAGCCGACGAGGTCGAGGCAATCGTCGTAGATTTGATAGGCGGTGCCGAGCTTCATGCCGTAGGACGCGAGGCGAGTTTCGGCGGATTCGTCGAGGCCGGAAAGTTTGGCGGCCAGGCCGCTTGCGGCGGCGAACAAGGCACCGGTTTTCATGCCGATCATGCGGAAGTATTCGGCCTTGGAGAACGTGAGGTCGAAGCGGCGTTGGTTTTGGATAATTTCGCCTTGGCAGACTTCGCGGGCGGCGTTGCCGACTTTGCGGCAGATATCGATGCTGTTGAAATCGGTGGCCAGGGTGAGGGCGTGGGAGAACAATGCGTCGCCGAGCAGGACCGACAGGGAGTTGCCCCATTTTGCATTGGCGGTGGGAATCATGCGGCGGGTGATCGCTCCGTCGATGATGTCATCGTGGACCAAGGTGGCCATGTGGATGAGTTCGAGGATCACGCCAAGCTTCACATGGTCTGGGGTGGTGCCGCCCGCGGCACCACCAACGAGGATCGCTAGGGTGGGACGGATGCGTTTGCCGGAGGCGTTGCAAATGTAGGAGACGTAGGGTTCGACGGCGGGGTCGAAGCTGCGGATTTGCTCGCGGATGGCGGCTTCCACGAGATCGAGGTTGGGGCGGACCAATTCAAAGGGAAAGAGATCGCCGCGATTAAATGGAGTGACAGTAGCCATGGTGACGGAACGGCGGAAAGCATCCACAATCCGGAGCATCCCGCAACCCGGATATTTTCACGCTTGAAATTTAGGGCTTTCAGTGATGCGTGGTCCACCACGGTGGTAGGGCAGATTTTCTGAAAATCCGCCAAGGCTTCCCTTCATCAAGGATCTGATCAAATCAGGTGCTCTCGATTTCTGGACCATCAAACGACCCCATGGTTCTCTTGAGCGGGGCCCAGAAATTCGGGCCATGGGATCAGCTATGATTGTGGTGAGTGGGTGCGGGCTGTAAGCCGAACCGAACACACACCGCATTCTGCCCTTTCTCTGTCTTGATGAGCTGGGGCCACAGCCAGAGGATGGACTCTCGCTTGGTTTGTTCGGAGTGCCATTGCGCCAGAGCATTTTCAGAAATCTTATGCTGAGCAAGCCCCCCCCGCAGGCTCGGCTTGGACCAAAACGCTTTGAGAAGTGCATTGTGGGTCAGTTCAACAAAGGCTGGTGAAAGTTTCTGACTCATCGTTCATGCATTCTTGAGACTTTTGTGGGCTGCGGAATTTTATCCGTTAAAATGTTAGAGTAAAGTAGTGCGGGTTGATCGGACGGTGTACCAACACCGTCTGTTTTTGAACCAACGTTTGAAACCAACCAACACGATGAAGAGAAATAAGAGCATCAAGGACCCGGAGCAAACCGGGATTGAGGATTTCAATGGAGTTTTCCAGGACCAGATCCGCGCGATGGTGCGCAACGGGCTTTTGGACCTCATCGCGCAGGAGGTCACGGATTTGTGCGGTGAGAGTCGACGGGATTTACCGGCGGGCGGGCACGGAAAAAGTGACGATCAAGACCAGTTCGGGCAAGGAGCGCATCGCGAAACGACGGGTGCGCGCCATGCAGGACGATGGCACGGAACGCGAGCTGGTTCTCAACAGCTACGAGGAAATCCGGCGCAGGAGATCTCAGCCCAGTTCCTATCGAATACATGCAGCAGGGCAGCCAGGTCCAATCCACCCAAAGTCGTGATATTTCGGATCCACGCCTGCCCATGCTGCCCTTGTCGGACGATTCTGCTGGTTTAGGTACGAGTGAGATCATGGGTGAAAGTTGCTTCAGGCAATCATTGATCGAGGCGCAAAGCCTGCCAGCGCCCCGGAGCAGCGCCAAGCAGGCCTCAAGCGCCCAGCCACGCTGCGAGCGGCGAGGTTCATCGGAGGTGCGGTATTGGGGAACCTGAGCCGAACGCCCATGCTCGACATCGCCAACAGCTGGGGGGCTCGACAAGCACAAACCTCTGATGGACAACATTTTACAATGGCCTGGAGCAACTTCGCCGAAGTTGCCGCCAGAGTCACCCGGAGAGGAGCAGGCAGGCGGCGAACCCGAGGGAAAATACTGCGCCGCTTAGTCCAAAATCATTCAACTTCGGTTTTCGAGCTTAATGCTCCTTCGAGCGAATCTGTGGCGCGTTCGCCACGGGCGCGGCGGCGTGGGTGGCGGGATTCATCCGCCGGAATGGAACACGAGGTCTACGCCCCGGTGTTTCCATGCTTTGGTGATTTCCTTGGCGAGTTCGTCAAAGGTGCGACCATCCAACAGGACACTCAGTGCGTCTTCACCGGTTTTGCCATCCCTCAGGCCCTTGAGAAACTCCTTGATACGTTTGCCATCACCCTCGCCGTCCATCTGGAGAAAGTAATAGGTGAGCAGCAGGCTGCAGCCATAATTGAGCTGGGCGGCGTCACGAAATTTTGCGTAATCCTGGAGCATGAACGCCTTGAGGTTTGGGATTTGAATCTCCTTGCCCAGCGCCCGCCCCCCTGAGCTTTTGGTGCCATAACTTGTGGTGTAGGCGACAATATCACTGTGATTGCTGCGAATGTTGAATCCTCCCGAGCGATAAGGCGTCACCGCCACATATTCCGCTAGACCCTCGGTGAACCACCCGCGTGCGGCGGGTGCGAAGTAGCGGTCCGGCGTGAGTTGGTGGGTGAGTTCGTGCGGCAGGGTCTTGCTGCTTTTATCACGGTCTAACATGTACCCGCTACCCACCGCGCGCACTCCCAGGCTGGAAAGCGGCACCAGCACGCTGGCCTGGTTGCCGATGAAAACCCCGGCAGTGTCGCGGGGACCGCCTGCTGCGACATAATCCTCAAATTTTTCAAATAGCAGAATTTGGAGTTTGCCATCCGTTGGTTCTCCACCGTCGAGCGCCAGCGGCAGCGAGCGACAGAACAAATAGGTGGCCTCAAACATCACGGCAAACCCCCTGACCACCGATTGTGCCAACCGCACGTCACTGGTATAGCGGTAGTGCGTGCTCTCATACACGAATCGCTTTTTGTCTGCATGCTCCTCGACGGTGGTAACGCCCGGGTCCTCCCCGAACTTGATATGCTCCGGCCATGGCGCTGAAAAGTTGAGCGCTACCGCCGAGGGAGCGACCGTCGCACCGGGAGGATCCGCCGCCTGGCTGCGGGCATAATCGGCATCCGCTGGGCTTAGTTTCGCAATTGCCAACGACACCTTGCGCCCATCCTTGAGCTCAAGCATCACCGACTCACCGTCCAAACGTAGCATCCGCGCCTCGATCGATCGGTTTTGTACATCCATCCATGTGCGCACCTCGGTCGCACCCGCGAGTCCGCTGAGCAGCAGTCCAATTATAAAACCCTCGAAATGATTCATTGGTTGATCGCTCATGAATTAGCCTGTGGTCGCCGCCGCGTCGAGCGAAAGGTTGCCCGCCCCCCCTCAGCATCGGTAAAAAGGATTGGCGGCCGCGCGCGCCTCGCCATGATCGCCCCACACCCCATGTCCCGCCGATCCTCAACTGCGATGAATGAGTGGCTAGCCTCGACCCGGCTCCTCACCGCCGCGCTCAGCAAGTTGACCTTCGCTGCCCCAGTGGCCTGCGTTTACCGCCCGCTCGAATACGCATGGGCACCCTATCAGCAGTACCTGGAACAATTCGCTCACGGTCCCAAGCGCGTCCTGTTTCTCGGCATGAACCCCGGCCCATTCGGCATGGCTCAAACCGGCATCCCCTTCGGCGAAGTCACCGCCGTGCGCAATTGGATGGGCATCCAGCAAGCGGTGGCTCGCCCCACCATTCAACACCCGAAACGCCCCATTCTCGGGTTCGAGTGCCCGCGCTCGGAAGTCAGCGGTCGTCGCCTGTGGGGCCTGTTCTCGCAGCGCTTCGAATCGGCACCCGCCTTCTTTCAAGACCACTTCGTCCTCAACTATTGCCCGTTGGTCTGGATGAACGCTGCCGGCGCCAATCTCACCCCAGAGCAAATCCCTGCCGCCGAAATGGCCCCTGTCGAACTTGCGTGCCTCCAACACCTCAGGGACGTCATCGGGTTACTGCGCCCTCAATTCCTCATCGGCATCGGCGGCTTCGCCGAGGATCGACTCCGCCGTGCCGCAACCACCCACACGGTTCGCATCGGGCGCGTGCTCCACCCGTCACCGGCTTCACCGGCGGCCAACCGTGGCTGGGCTGAAGCCGCCACTCGCCAACTCGTTGAGCTCGGGGTTTGGTAGCATCTCATCAAATGGTGCGCGATACTGGGTTCGAACCAGTGACCCCCTCCGTGTCAGGGAGGTGCTCTACCACTGAGCTAACCGCGCATTACCAATCGTCCGGGGCGCGCGAAAGTTAGGCTGGGTCCGACGCAGGTTGCAACCCCTTTTTGGAACAAAAAAGCAGCGGGAGATCCGTAGATCCCCGCTCTTGTCCATCCTGAGCCGAAATGACCGCTGGCCGACCACTCGGGCACGACCGCTTGGAATCCCCGCAACAGGCATTCGTACCACTTAGGCTTTCTTGGCAGCCTTCTTCGCGACTTTCTTGGCCGGTGCCTTCTTGGCCGGTGCCTTCTTGGCCGGTGCCTTCTTGGCAACTTTCGTCACCACGGTCTTGGCGGCCTTCTTCGCTACTTTCTTCGCGGGAGCCTTCACCGCTTTCTTAGCGACTTTCTTTGTCGGTGCTTTGGTGGCAACTTTTTTGACGGCCTTCTTCACTGATGTTGTTTTTTTCGCAGGCATGGTTTGGTGTCGTTGGAGTTCGCGTTCTATGTTGGTTTTCTCATCCGGCATTAATGTGCCGACGGAGAGGATCGCGAGGATCGCCTCTCCGAGACGTCCTCCAAAAGCGTTAGTTATAAAATTGTGGGCAGCTCGTTGCACGATTACTTGCTGGGAGCAGGCGGCGGCATAGACATGCGCCCTACCCACCAGGACACGCTTCACGAGATGTTTATGTTCCAAGCCCTGCATCACCGACAGCACGGTGGTATAGGCCCGGTTCTTGTGGTCAGGAAGCGCGTCAAGTACTGCGGCCACCGTAGATGGCCCCTCATGCCACAACACCGACAGTGCCTGGAGCTCAAGGTTGGACGGATGTGAAGGGCTTGCCATGACTGCAATCTCGTTGCTAATCATTAAACAATAATCCCCATGAAGAATCGTCAAGTTAAAACGTGCCGATAGTCAGCAAATCTTCCGGATCGGCAGGAGCACAATCATCTACTATGCCTACCGTATCAATTACGCACTCAGCGTGTTGAAGTAGGCCGTGCCGACGGTCGTTTGATGGAAGAATCGATCAGGCGCAGCGCCTGCCAGAACCCATCATCGGAGGGCTCGCCGTTAAAGAGGATCTTACCGTTGGGTGCTACCAGCACCATCGTCGGTAGGTTTTCGATGCGCAGTGGGCGCGCCACCGGCTGGTTGATGGAATCAACCAGCCATGAGCCCGGGAGCGGGCTGCTGAGTGGGTGGAGCATCGCGCGGGCATCGCTCACGAGGAGGGAGGAATCTGAGGGCAGCAGTGACACCACCGCGATATCGTTAGAAGAGAGGGCGGACGCGGTGGCAATGAAGTCTGGGAGGCTGGCCTCGCAGTCACGGCTGTGCGGCGACCAGAAATGCAGGAGTAGGGATTTTTTACCATGGGCGAGTTGTGCCAACGTCACCGCGTCGCCTGCCTGGAGCGGCGCCAGCGGTGCTGATAGATCGAGAGTGATCGCGCGCATGCAGTCGGTGAGGCGCAGGCGTTCGATATGCGGAGCGAAGGCAGCTGCCTGGCGCGGGCTCAGCCAGAACGCCTCGGTGATGTGTTGTTTGAAGGACGCCTTATCGCCCTGATCTAGGGCTGCGATGGCCTGTACGAATTCGATGACGGCCAGCCAATCCTCCACCACGCCGAAGATTGCAGAGTCCTCAAGTTTGAATCGCTCACGTTGATGAAGCATAGCGGGCAGCATGGCAATGAGCGCTGCATCCTCGTGGCGGTCGATGTGATAGAGAAAGCACGCCTCCAGGATCGACTGCTCACTCACACCCACGCCGCGCGCATCGACCATCGCCGCATCCAAGGCTGCCGGAGATTCACGCACCGCCAACAAGCGGTCGAGCGCCGCTGCGCGCGGGCTCGCTGCGGGTTGGGTGACCGGTGCCGCCGCGGTCGGCTGAGGGGTCACGGTGGACAGAGCCACCAGCAGCGGCAGAATCGTGATGGGAAAACGCATAATGAGTTAGAGAGTCAATCGAGGGCGAGACGGGATGGAGTTCATTTTGGAGGGATGACCATTTTACGGCCCAGCACCACCGTATCGTTAGTCATACGATTCGCTTGTTTGATCGCCGCGACCGGCGTTTTATATTTTTTACTGATCCCCGAGAGCGTGTCACCCTTGATCACGGTGTGGATGATTGCGGGCCCGTTCGTGACAGAGGCTGACTCAGCGGTATGCGCTACGGCATGTGCTGGAGAGGCAGCAGCCAATGCCCCGGCGGGTGCGGGCGCAGCGGGTGCGGGCGCAGCGGTGGAGTTTTCTTCATACGCGGCGGGCGTGTCGTACACCGGGTTGGCGGGTTCACTCGCCGACGAAGCAACTTGGGCGACTGGGGATGGCCTGCTAGGAGTTGTTAGTGTGTCATATTCGCGGGCTTTATTCGAGGCGCAAGAAACCAGCGCGATGGCCAGCAATGACGGAGTGAGGGTGCGAATGGCAGTCATGAGGTGGATATGGGGTATGGATGCGAGGTGTTCAACGTAGGTCACAGGCAGGTGCCGCAGAATGAAACGTGGCTGCGGCCATGGTTTATTCAATTTGCACCTGTGCGAAAGCGGAAAAAATCGGTTGCGGCCTGGCTGGTATGCCGTGCCAGTGATTCCAGCGACTCGCCGCGCAGCTCAGCAAGGAACTCCGCCGTGGCGCGGACAAATGCCGGTTCATTGCGCATTCCGCGGTGTGGTTCGGGTGCCAGATAAGGCGCGTCGGTTTCTACCAGAAACGTGCCTGGCGGGCATTGGCTGGCGGTAGCGCGCACCTTGCGAGCATTGTGGAACGTGACGACGCCGCCGAACGACACCAACCCGCCGAGGGCGATCACGCGCGCGGCACTTTCCCATGGCCCGCTGAAGCAGTGAAACACCGCCCGTACCGACTGATGAAAATCCCGATAAATCAACATCGCATCCTCAAACGACGCATGCCCACTTTGATCGCGGGTGTGAATCACCACGTTAAGTCCGGCCGCGCACGCCAGTTCAAAATGCGCACGCAAACTGGCGCGTTGGCACTCGCGCAGTGCCGCCTCGTTCCAACCCGCTGGCGCGGGGTGATAGTAGTCGAGCCCGGTTTCGCCGAGCGCGCAGACGCGTGGGTCGGCGGTAAAGGCGGCCAACTGCGCCACCGCATCCGGCGGTGCGTGCTGGACGTCGCACGGATGGATGCCGATGCATGCATGAATGAGCGGGTAGTCCGCTAGAGTGAGGTTGGCGGGCAGGTCGTCGAGACTAGTGGCCAGTGTGACGAAGCCGTTCACTCCGACTGCGCGGGCTCGTTCTAGCAGTTCTTGGGTCTCCAGTGCTGGAAAGCGCTGGGATGCGAGATGGCAATGGGAATCGATGAGCATGGCTGGTGTCAGTGGCGCGCTGCGGCGAGCAGCGCCGCAACTTTATCAAAATCTTTGTGGCCGGGTGAGCACTCCGCACCCGACGCCACATCCAGGGCGGCGGGTCGGACGGTGGCGATGGCCAGCGCGGCGTTGGCTGGGACGATACCGCCTGCTAGAATCACTGGCACCTGCGGGTGGAGTGCCATAAACTCGCTGGCGGCGTGCCAGTCGAAGGTGCGGCCGGTGCCGCCATAAACGCCCACTGCGGGCGCATCCAGCAGGATCGCACGGGCACCATAATCGGTTGCGCGGGTCAGATCATCGAGGGATTTCACGCCGATCGCTTTGAAAAACGGCACCCCGTGGTCCCGATAGATGGCGGCCTCCTGTGGCGATTCGTCGCCGTGGAGTTGCACCACATCCAACAGTCCGTCGAGCACCAGGCGCAGCGCCAAAGCCGCAGGTTCATTCACAAACACCCCCACCCGCAATATCTTGCCCGACAATTCTGCTAGCCAGGTGGCGCGTTCGGGTGCCAGATAGCGTTGTGAGCGCGGCCAAAAATTCACCCCGAGCGCGTCCACCCCGAGTGCAACCAAGCGCTCGGCGTCGGCGCACGTGGTGACGCCGCAGATTTTCAGGGCGACAGTCGCGGGGGTGAGGAAGCGGTCAAGCAACGGCATGGCGCAACCCTAACTTCAACTGCAAAAATTAACACTCCTTTGAAGCCAAACCGGTTGTCGTCCGTCATTTTCCAACCTCATGAACGAATAATCTGTTAGTTGCGCGCCTCGACTGCGTGCCGCATCAGCTGCGACTGGATTTTTCGCCTCGGCAAAAACGGTCTTACCAGCGCATCCTCAAAATCAAAAATCTCGGAAAAATCCTCGCGTCGATCGGTGTCTTGCTTACCAAAAACCTGCTCATCGATCAGCAAAAAGACCATATCTCCGACATCCTGGCATTTCCGCACTCCCCACTCGGTCATCAACGTGGCTGCCATCGGCCCAAATTGCTCAAGCGCAAATTCCCGAAATCCCTGCAATAAATCTGGTCCGCTGACGTGGCGCGCCTGGCCGCCATTGGCCTCGGCACTGCGCTTCAGCGTGAAGTCCAGCGCGTCTTTAAGGAAAAAGTAGGCATGCGCATCAAAGCGCGAGTCGCGTTTCAAAATCGCCACCACTGATTGTTCGAATTGCACCGCTTGCATGGGGACAAATTGCAGGAGGATTGGCCACCTGTCAAAGCGGTTCATGGATGATATCACACCAGGCCGTCAAGCCGCGCTTGCTTCCAATACGCGTATTCCGAGCGGTTAAAATCGATGTATTCCGGCGATAGGTCGCTTGAATACATCGTGTAATCGGCCTCGCCCTGGTTTAAGTTGATGGTGATATTGAATTCGGGGGCGGCGACGATGGCGCGCAGCTCTTCGACTGGCGTCTCGGCTTGTAGCCCGCCAAGGCAGGCGGCTTTTCCGCCGATGTGGATATCGACCAACTCCTCACGGATGCGGGCCCGCGAGTACCCGACGGCATGGATGATGCGGCCCCAGTTGGGATCGCCGCCGTTCCACGATGATTTGACCAAGGCGGATTTGCAGACGGCTTCCGCGACTTTCTTGGCGTCCAGATACGTGCGTGCGCCGATGACCTGGACGGTGACAAATTTGGTGACGCGTTCGCCATCGCGGACGACGGCCTTGGCGAGTTCCAACATGATCCAGCGCAGTGCCTGGCGCAATTGTTGGCAGCGTTTGCCGTGGCGGCGGATCGGCGGCATCCCGGAAGCGCCGTTGGCGAGCACCAGCACCGTGTCGTTGGTGGACATATCGCCATCGATGGTGATGCGGTTGAAGCTTTCCTCGACACATTCGAGCACCGCCTTGCGCAACGAGGCGCTCGGGATGTTTGCATCGGTGGTGATGAAACAAAGCATGGTCGCCATGCTAGGGGAAATCATCCCAGCACCTTTGACGCAGCCGCCGATGCGCACCCGGTGGTCGCCCATATCGAAGGAGATCGCAATCTCCTTGGCATGGGTGTCGCTGGTGAGGATTGCTGCCGCCACATCCGAACCATTTTTTGGACCCAATCCGGCGACCAGCGCGGCGTAGTTGGGCGTGACGCGCAGCATCGGCATCGGCAGTCCGATCACGCCCGTCGAGGACACTCCGATCTCGGTGCGCTTCAATCCTAACGGTTTAGCCACCGCATCGCACATCGCCTTGGCATCATCGATCCCTTGCACGCCAGTGCAGGCATTGGCGTTGCCGGAGTTGGCAATGATGGCGCGCAAATCCCCCCGCCGGAGGTGCGCTTGGGACACCCTCACCGGCGCTGCCTTCACCCGGTTGGTCGTAAAGACCCCGGCCGAACTGCACGGGTGCTCGGAGACAATCAACCCAAGATCCAAGCGATCCGCCGTGGGATTCTTAATCCCGCAACTCACCGCACTGGTTAAAAATCCAGCGGGTGCTCCAACGCCTCCTTTGATGCGGGTAAAGTGAAAATCCATGATGCGTGCGGGACTGGGCGGAAACGTGATCTCATCCTAAAAGTTTTGCAATCCATCAGTGGCCGCGCGACCGAACATCGCATTAAAACACTGGACGGCCTGGCCACCCGCCCCCTTGCCCAAATTATCCTCCGCACTCATCAGGATCACCCGCCCGGTGCGCGAATCGTATTGCCAACCGATGTCGATGAAGTTCGTGCGCGTCACATGCTTGGTGTCGGCACAACCGCCACGCCCTAACAGCCTAACAAATGGCTCCGCGGCGTATGCCTGCTCCAACGCCGCACCCACCGCCTCCGGAGGCGTGCCCGCACGGAGGCGCGCGGTGGTGGTGGTCACAATCCCGGCATTCACCGGGATCAAATGCGGGATGAACGTGATGACCACGCTCTGGCCGGCCGCGAGGCTGAGTTCCTGTTCGATTTCCGCGAGGTGCCGGTGCTTCGGCACGCCGTAGGCGCGCGCGCTTTCATGACACTCACAAAATAACAACGAAAGGTCAGGCTTGCGCCCGGCCCCATAGTAGTCCTCGTACACC
>JAYSPI010000265.1:0-5895 GCA_043722215.1 Prosthecobacter sp. | reverse complement strand
GGAAGACGAGGCGATTGCCCTGGTGGCCAGCTTGATGGAGGCGTGTCAGATGTGCCAGAATCCGGCCTTTCGGGAGGAATTGATCTCGATTTTGGCGCTGCCGGCCTACACGGGTGCGGCGCCGGCGGTTCTGCGCAACAGTCTTGGCGAGCATTTCCAGACGGGTGTGGAAGCTATCGATGGGTCCGCCTTCCACCTCTTTTACGGTGAGGGCGTCAACCGGCCCACGGTTGAAAAGGCGTCATGGATCATGGGTGGCCTCCGCAACATCGGCGCCTTGCCTGATATGGTCTCCGGTTCGTTGTCCGGCATCTATCGCGAGGATCTCTACGACCGCGCAGCCCAGGCCCAGAAGGCCTGCCATTGACGTCGGGCAAGGTCATCGACCCACGCGGGATGGCGGTAAAACGCGAGGGGGTTCCGCCGCTATGAATGGGATTCACTCCGAGCATGAGAAATGAGCGCGGCAATGAATCGATCGGTTGGCACACTGGCCTTCCATCCGCTATCACGGAGGGTGATGCATGTCGTCACCCGCTCATGAAACCCAATCACACTCTCACACGCCGCGACTTTCTCGGGCATTCCACCAAGCTCTCCGCCCTCGGTCTGCTCGCCGCCGGACTTCCCACCGGATGGCTGGGAGCGGAAACGGTGTCCGATGCTCCTGAAATCTCCAAAATCAACTTCGGGATGATCGCTC
This sequence comes from Prosthecobacter sp., assembly GCA_043722215.1. Taxonomy (GTDB): domain Bacteria; phylum Verrucomicrobiota; class Verrucomicrobiia; order Verrucomicrobiales; family Akkermansiaceae; genus Luteolibacter. Next base: position 5,192 of record JAYSPI010000265.1, on the reverse strand, counting down.
TGACCGATTGTTCGCCGATCGTCATCGCCCACGAATTGGGTTTTTTCAAAAAGTATGGGATCGAATCGACGGTGACCAAAGGCGCGAGCTGGGCCGCCATCCGCGATGCGCTGGCCAATGGCGACATCCAAGCGACCCACATGCTCATCGGTATGCCTATTGCCTCGACCATGGGCCTCGGTGGCGCGCCCAAAGTGCCCATGGTCATCCCGTGGTTGCTCAACCGCAACGGCCAGTCGATCACCTTAGCCAATGCCCTCAAAGGCAAAGTTGCCGCCGACCCCAAAGCGCTCAAGCCGCTGGTGGATGCCGCCAAGGCAGCCGGCCACCCGATGACTTTTGCGATGACATTCCCGCCCGGCAGCCATGCGATGTGGCTGCGATATTGGTTAGCCGCCGGCGGCATCAGCCCGGGCGACGCGGCCGGCGCGGGGGCTGACATTTCCCTCATCACCATTCCGCCGCCACAGATGGTGGCCAACATGCAGGCCGGAAAAATGGACGGATTCTGCGTGGGCGAACCCTGGAATGGCAAAACTCTCAAAGATGACATCGGCTTCACCGCCCTCAACACCCAGGCCATCTGGAAGGATCACCCGGAAAAGGTCTGCGCCTTCACCGAGGAGTTTTCTGCCAAAAACCCCAGAACCCTCAAGGCGATCCTCAAGGCCCTGCATGAAGCCAGCGTCTGGCTCGACGTCATGGACAACCGCCCGGAGCAAGCGCGCATCGTCAGCGCCCCGACCTATATCAATTGCCCGCCCGAATCGCTGCTGCCCCGCCTCCAGGGTAAATACGATATGGGTGATGGCCGCATGTTCCGCGATCCCAACTACATGATTTTCAGCAATCGCAACTGCAACTACCCGCAACCGAAATATGCCAAATGGTGGCTTACCCAACTCCGCCGCTGGGGGTTCACTCAGGGCGCTCCAGACTACGCAGCCGTTACCCACCAGGTGATGCGACCCGACCTCTATGAGGAAGCCATGAAGGAAATCGGCTATGCCCACGGCGGCCTCGACAACGGCCAGGAACACCTATTTGACGGCCCGGTGTTCGATCCAACCGGTGACATGGAAGCCTATGCCGCGTCCTTCGCCGTCAAAACACTCAAAGGCTGAGCACGCGCAGGACCTCCGCCGCGCTAACTCGCATCCATCGCACCCAGCCTCAACCATGGAGTCGCTCTCTTCTTTCAGCGAAAAATCAGCGCAATCCGTGGTCACAAAAGCCGCTTCACCCGATTCGATTATCTCGTTCATTCTGACGCTCATTCCCATGAAATCCTTCTATCAACTCAAGCTCGGCGCGTTGCTGCTCCCGCTCGTGGCCATCGCGATCTGCCTAGCTGGCTGGTCCGTGATCGGTGGGCACTCGACGACCACATTCTATGTCGATTCGTGGGGCGACAAGGCGAGCAAAACCGAGCGCTTCGGAATTGCCAAAAACCTCCCCTCACCCAGCGAGACCTGGCTGGCCAGCAAGCCCTATCTGGTCGAGCCATTCGCCAAACGCGGCGAGCTTGACCAGGGGATTCTGAGCTTCGCCTGGCTGTCGCTCAAACTCGTCGCCCAAGGTTATGCCATCGCGCTGCTGCTGGGTACGCCGCTCGGCTTCTGTCTCGGTCTATCGCCAAACTTCACGCGCGCTTTCGATCCAATCATTCAGATTTTGCGCCCGGTGTCACCGCTGGCCTGGCTGCCGCTGGGTATGGTGCTGTTCAGCGGTTGGAAAATCATGGATGGCGCCGGCCGCACGGTCTTCGGCACCTCGGATGCCGCCGCCCTGTTCACCATCGCCATCTGTGCCATGTGGCCCACGGTGCTCAACACCGCCGTCGGCGTGCGCGCCGTCCCGCAAGACTATCTCAATGTCGCCCGGGTGCTCAAACTCAGCCGCGGCAAGACGTTGCTCAGGATCCTCATTCCCTCCGCGCTACCCTACATGTTCACCGGTTTCCGACTGTCGCTGGGCATCGCCTGGCTGGTCATCGTCGCGGTCGAAATGCTCATCGGCAAACCCGGAATCGGCGGCTTCCTCTGGCAACAATACAATGCCAACAGCTACGCCCACATCATCCTGTCCATCCTCACCATCGGCCTCATCGGGTACGTGCTCGACCGCGCCATGAGCCTGATCGAAGACCGCTTCCGCACCGCCTGACTGCCATGTCCAACCTCATCGAACTCGCCGGCGCCGCGAAAAGTTTCGGCCGCGCCCCAGCCATCAACCCGGTCCTGCGCGACATCAACCTCACCGTGCGGGAAGGCGATTTTGTCGCCATCATCGGCTATTCCGGCTCGGGCAAGTCGACGCTCATCAACCTGATCTCCGGCTTACTCAAGCCCGACGTCGGCAGCGTCCGGATGGACGGCGCACCCATCACCGGCCCTGGCCCAGAGCGCGGCATCGTCTTTCAAAACTACTCGCTGCTGCCGTGGCTGACGGTCACCGGCAACATCCGCCTCGCGGTGGACCAGATCTATCCGCAGCTCGCAGAACCACAACGCGCCGAGCACGCCGCCCGCTTCATCGAAATGGTCAAGCTCACGGCTGCCTCCGGCAAGTTCCCGCGTGAACTCTCTGGCGGCATGCGCCAGCGCGTCGCGGTGGCCCGCACTCTAGCGATCAACCCCCGCGTTCTCCTGCTAGATGAGCCGTTGTCCGCGCTCGACGCCCTCACCCGGGCAACCCTGCAGGATGAAATCGCCGAAATCTGGCAGCAAAACCACACCACCGTGATTTGGATCACCAACGATCCGGACGAGGCGCTGCTCGTGGCCGACCGCGTGGTTCCCTTGCTGCCCGGTCGCGACGGGGCCACCCTCGGCGCGGAAATCGCCGTCGGTTTTGCCCGCCCGCGCGACCGTCGCGAGTTGCTGCGCAACCCGGAGTTCAAGGATCTCAAGCTGCGCATCGTCACCACCCTGCTCGCTGCCAAGCGCGACAGCACCCCAACCGTCACCCGCAAGCTCGCCATCCCGGATCTCCTACCCGAGGACCTCGGGCTGCCGCACAACCACTCGCGGTGGAACCGCCCCGCGCCGCGCCGCCGCTCTCAACTGGCGCGCGAGGAACTCACTATTGAAGTGTCATGACCGCCACCCACGCACCAGTTCTCGAACTCTTCAAGCTTACCAAGAGCTATCCCACGGCGCAGGGAGCAGCGGTGATCGTCAAGGACTTCACCCTCAACCTCGCCGCCGGCGAATTCATCACGGTCATCGGCCACTCCGGATGTGGCAAGTCCACCGTCCTCGCGATGGTCGCCGGACTCACCGAGATCACCGCGGGTGCCATGATCCTCGCCGGCCGCGAAACCAATGAACCCGGCCCCGACCGCGGCGTCGTCTTCCAATCACCCTGCCTCCTGCCGTGGTTGACCGCCATGGAAAACGTCATGCTTGGCGTCAATCAGGTCTATTTCAACGCGCCGCAAGCCGAGCGCCGCGAACTCGCTGAGTATTATCTATCAGTCGTGGGACTGGGCAACGCGCTCGACCAGTATCCGGGCGAACTGTCGCAGGGGATGTGCCAGCGCGTCGGAATCGCCCGTGCCTTTGCCCTGCAACCCAAGATGTTGCTGCTCGATGAACCCTTCGGCATGCTCGATTCTCTCACCAAGATCGAATTGCAGGATGTGTTGCTCGACCTCTGGCGGCGCAACCAACTCACCACCCTCATGGTCACCCATGATGTGGACGAGGCGATTTTCCTCTCTGATCGCGTGGTCATGATGACCGACGGCCCGGAGGCAGAGGTGGGTGACATTCTTGAGATCCCATTTGAGCGCCCGCGCAACCGCGCCGCCGTTCTCGCTGATCCGCGCTATCAGGAAATCCGCAGCCATCTGCTCACCTTCCTCAACGACCGCTCGCACATCCGGCCCAGCCGGATCGATGACCCGGTGACCGAGCCATGCAATTCCGTGGAGCCCCCGGTCATGACGGGCGCTTCCATCGTCTCTTGCCTTTAAACCCATCACCCCATCCACCCCGCCCGCTGCATCCATGATCTTTTCACCTATCATTCCCGAATCCGCCCCGTTCACCATGGAGCAGCGCGCGTGGCTGAATGGCTTTCTCGCAGGATACCTCAACCCAGGAAGCGCGACGGTGTCCCCGGCGACACCGGCAGCCGCTAGGAAACCGTTGTTAGTCCTGTTTGGCAGCCAAGGAGGCAACGCCGAGAGCTTGGCCAAGAAGCTGGCCAAAGAGGCCAACGTCCGAGGGTTTCAAGCACGAGCGGCGAGCATGGAGGCGGTGCAGGCCGCCGAGCTCCCCGGCGCTCGACATCTATTGGTGGTCACCAGTACGTGGGGCGATGGCGAGATGCCCGACAATGCCGCAGGCCTGTGGGAATCGCTCAATCAGAACGGCTCGTCGCCCAAGATGGATGGCGTGCATTTTGCAGTGCTCGCCTTGGGCGACCTCAACTACGGCGATACCTTCTGTCAGGCCGGTAAATTGTTCGACCAACGGCTGGAGGAACTCGGCGGCCGCCGCATCCACCCGAGGGTGGACTGCGATGTGGACTTCGACGCGCCTGCCACGACGTGGCGCGAAGGGGTGTGGACCGCTCTCGATGTGCTCGACGGCGATCTGATTCAGGTGCCCAAGACGGCTCAGTTAGACCATGAGTCGATCGATGGGACGAGAGGCAGCGAGCAAAAGGCTTGCGCCACAGGAGCTCCGCCATTCTCCAGCGCGGATCAACTCGCCCAACGCCCGCTGCCGGAGTGGTCCCGCAAAAACCCCTTCCCCGCGCGCCTGATTCTCAGTCGCAAGCTCAACGCAGACCGTTCCGAAAAGGAAACAAGGCACTTGGAGTTCTCTCTTGAGAGTTCCGGCTTGAGCTACGAAGCGGGTGATGCGCTCGGCGTCTGCGCTCAAAACTGCCCCGGGATTGTCGCCAGCGTCATTGCCGCCCATGGCCTGGACGCAGACGCACCCGTTCTGCTGCCCGACGGCAGCGAAGCGCCGCTTGCAGCGGCGCTGACCACCCACTACGAAGTGCGCTCGCTTTATGGCAAGTCCACGCCCCACGCCGTTTCGGCCGTGGAATTTGTGAGTGCGCTGCGCAAGCTCAACCCGCGGCTGTATTCAATCGCATCGAGCATCAAAGCCCACCCCGCGCAAGTGCATCTGTGCGTAGCGGCATTGCGCTACGAATTGGATGGCACCGCGCAT
>JAYSPI010000264.1:0-2554 GCA_043722215.1 Prosthecobacter sp. | reverse complement strand
GTATTTCTATCTGACATGGTTACTGCCCCCCACCGCATGACCGCACCCCGCAAACGCCGCGTCGTCTTGTTAGGATCTACCGGATCGATCGGGTCATCCACCCTCAAAGTGGCCCATGAATTACCCGACCATATCGAGATCGTCGCCCTCGCCGCAGCGAGCAATATCGAAAAACTTGCCGCCCAGGCCCACGCCACCGGCGTCGACCACGTCGCGCTGTACGATGCGTCCCAGGAAGCAGCACTGCGCGCGCTGCTGCCGCCGGGCGTGCAAATCCACATCGGGGCGGAGGGCCTGATCGAACTGGCGACGCTGGCGCAGGCGGACATCGTACTGGTGGCCATCGTAGGCACCGCCGGCCTGCATCCAGCGCTGGCGGCCATCGACGCCGGCAAGGATTTGGCCATTGCATCCAAGGAAATCCTCGTCATGGCCGGCGAAGTCATCACCACCGCCGCGCGCCGACGGGGCGTCAAACTGCTGCCTGTGGACAGCGAGCACAACGCGATTTTCCAGTGCCTCGATGGCCACCGCGGCGGTGAGGCTGAGGTGGCGCGCCTGATTCTAACTGCCTCGGGCGGGCCATTCCGCCAACTGCCAAGTACACAACTGGCGGCAGTCACGCCGCAGCAGGCGCTGCACCACCCAACCTGGAACATGGGGCCAAAGATCACCATTGATTGCGCCACCCTGTTTAACAAGGGTCTGGAAATGATCGAAGCACGCTGGTTGTTTGACATCGGCATGGATCGCATCGACGTCGTCATTCACCCGCAAAGCATCGTCCACTCGATGGTCGAGTTTACTGATGGTTCGGTGCTTGCTCAACTCAGCAGAACCGATATGTGCTTCCCGATCCAATATGCGCTGACTTGGCCGTCGCGCGTGCGTGGCGGCCTGCAGCCGCTGGATTTCCCGGCGCTCGCCAAGCTGGAATTCGAGGCCCCGCGTCATGCGGATTTCCCGGCCATCGAGTTGGCGCGACAGGCCGGCCTGACCGGAGGCACACTGCCCGCCGTGTTGAATGCGGCCAATGAAATCGCGGTCGCCGCGTTCCAAGCCGGACATCTCCCATTCTCCGGCATCTGGCAATGCGTGGCTGCAGTCATGGCCGCCCACCACGTCCACCCGTCGTCCTCACTAGATGCCGTGGTCACCGCCGATAACTGGGCACGCCAATCCGCCACCGCTTTCTGCGCCAAAAACAGGCCGCTTGGCGGGTGAATTTTTGAGCGCTTTCGAGTGGTTTGGTGGTGTCTATCTCGAAATTTCAGCCTATCCTCCGCGCATGACCCCTCGCCTCATCGCCGTGATTTCCCTGCTACTCGCCGCCGCCGCCGCTGCGGCTGTGCCCGCCGACGCCCAGCGCATTGAAAAAAAGTGGCAGCTCACGTATGACCAATGGTCGCTAGAATCCCGACTTGCCACCACCCCTGAGGACCTCGCCAAAGCTTGGAGTGCTCGCCCCGACATCACCCCCATCGCTCGCCAAATGTGGGAAATCATCGGCCCAGCCCTCAACGAAGACTGGACGATCGAACCCTCAGCCTGGTTCCTCCACACCACAGCAGCGGCGCTCACCACCCACCCGGATGGCTCGACCGCGCCCGCCTTCCCCAAGGAATCCGACGCAATCCGCAAATCCATTGAATCCCACCACCTGAAAAGCGCCAAACTCCTCCCGATCTGCATGGCCCTCGCCCAAACCCGGGACGCGCGCTCACTTTCGTTGCTAGAAAAAATCCAGTCTGGCCACCCCGACAAGAAAACCCAGGGAGTGGCCGCCCTCGCAGCGGCGATGATCCTCAAAACCTTGGGCGACAACCCCGAACTCACCCGCAAACGACTCACCGACCTGCGCCAGGCGATTATCCAGAGCGCCGACGTCGAACTCGGCGGCACCACTGTGGCCAAACTCGCCGAAGACGAACTCTACATCATCCGTTACCTGACTAAAGGACGGATTGCCCCCGACCTGAGCGGCTCGGATTCCGCCCAACGCCCGCTCAAGCTAGCCGACTTCAAGGACAAAATCATCGTGTTATTGTTCTGGAACAGCACCTGCCAAAACGCCGACCGAGTCATCCAAATCACCCGCGACATGGTCAAAAAATTCCAGGGACGACCGCTTACGGTCATCGGCGTGTGCAACGACCCGCTGCCCAAACTGCGCGCACTGGAAGCCGACGGCACCGTCACCTGGCAGAATATGTCTGATCCCGCCAACACCCTCGCCATGACCTACCGAGTTGGCATCTGGCCGCTAGTTTACGTCCTCGATGGCGATCACAAAATCCACTATGCTGGCCCTCCCGGATCGTTTGCCGACCTAACCGCCGACGCCCTGCTCAGCGAGATTAAATCCACCGTCAGCGAGTGAGGTAACCCTGAGCGCGCAGCCCCCCTAAACGAGCGCGTCACGCGAAAGACCGCGCCCCCTCCCACACAATGAAGGGGTGCAACGCCCCCTCCTCACCTGAAATCCGTGGCTCATCCATCATGAGGGAACGCCCATGCCGCCCCCCCCAGCACTACCTGAGACAAACCCGCCCCC
>JAYSPI010000263.1:0-3546 GCA_043722215.1 Prosthecobacter sp. | reverse complement strand
CGACCACGCATCCTGCTAGGCCCACACCTCGATACCGTGGGGGTCGCCGGCATGACCATCGAACCGTTCAGCGGCGATATCCGCGACGGCAAGCTGTGGGGCCGCGGCGCAAGCGACACCAAGGGACCCATGGCCGCCATGCTGTGGGCCCTGCATGAAAACCGTAACCACCTAGCGAACCTCCCAGTAGCCGTGGATTTCGTCGCATTCATGGGCGAAGAGTCCGGTCAGTTAGGCTCCAAAGATTTCGCTAAGCGCCACGCTCAAGACTATCAATTCGCTCTGGTCGGCGAACCGACATCGATGACCGTCGTACATGCCACCAAAGGGTCGCTGTGGGCGACGCTGCGCGCCACCGGCACGGCCGCCCATAGTTCCCAACCCGAACGCGGCGACAATGCCATTCTGAAACTCACGCGCGCACTCGACCAACTCGACTGCCACCTCGGCGCGCAACTGGCCACCTTCACCCACCCGGTACTCGGTCGCTCGACGCTCAACGTCGGAGTGATCCGCGGCGGGGCACGCCCAAACATCGTCCCAGATCTCGCCGAAGCCGAAATCGACATCCGCATCACCCCGTCGCTGGCCGCAGCAGGTGGCGCACTCGCCTTGCTCCGCGACACACTTGCCTACCACGAATTGCCGGTTTCCATCGTCAACCCTCGTGAAAATCCGCCCATGGAAACCTCCCCACATCACCCAATGATTCAAGCATTGCTAGCCACCCAGCCAGGCACCACCCTCGCTGGCGCACCCTGGTTTTCGGATGCGGCGCACCTCGCCACCGGCGGCATCCCCAGCATCTGCATCGGCCCGGGATCCATCGACCAAGCCCACACCGCCGATGAATGCATTACCACCACGGCGCTGCTCGAAGGAGCCGCGTTTTTCACCCGCTTCATCCGCAGTCTAGTGGCTCGGTAATTCCCAATTGCCCACATTCTGCGGTTGGCGGATAGCCATGGCGGAGGTATCATTCAAGCGTGGCCACTGACCCAACCCAGCCCGACTCATCGCTGCATCTGAATGGACAGGTGTTGCTCGCAGACCCGTCGCTGCGCGATGGCACCTTCAACCGTGCCGTCATCCTCCTCACTCATCACGCGCCAGAATTCGGCGCAACTGGCCTGATCCTCAACCAACCCACCGGCCAAGTCGTCGGCGACCTGCTCACCGGCAAGGAATTCTCCGCCCTACGCCAGCTCGCAGTGCATGCCGGCGGGCCGGTTTCCCACGATCAACTGACGTTTTCATCGTTCTGGTGGACCCAAAAATCCGGGCTCCGCTGGGCGCTGAGGATATCTGCCGAACAAGCCGCGTACCACGCCCGCCGCCCTGGGCGCGTGGTGCGCGCGTTTCTCGGATACTCCGGTTGGAGCTCCGGCCAACTCGAAAACGAGCTGCGTCACCACTCGTGGATCACGGCCAACCCACCACCAGACTTATTAGGTCAGGAGCATGATCGCAGCCTGTGGGCCACCCTGTTACGCCGCGTCTCCCCGCTCCACCACATCTTGGCCGTGGCACCCAAAGATCCGTTTCTGAATTAACCTCCATCGTGGGCCCATCATCCGATGCCCCCACCATCGTGCGATGATTCCAGCCGCACCGACGCCGTGCCAGATCCACGCTACCACTTTGATAACTCTTTCCAATTCGCGTTCCTTAGCATTCAGTGGCGGTTTGAAATTTCGCTACCATGCCCGCCCCTACCATCCAGTTCAGTCCCATCGATGAAATCATCGCGGAAATCGCCGCCGGCCGCCTGGTGATCTGCGCCGACGACCCGTCGCGCGAAAATGAGGCGGATCTAATCGGTGCCGCCTCGCTATGCTCCGCTCAAATGGTCAACTTCATGGCCATCCACGGCCGCGGACTGATCTGCGCACCACTGGCTGCCGGGCGCACCGATGAACTCGACCTGCCACAGATGACACGCCGCAACCACGAGGGCCTCAAAACCGCCTTCACTGTGAGCGTCGATGCCGCCCAAGGAATCACCACCGGCATCTCCGCCGCCGACCGCGCCCGCACCATCCGCCTACTCGCCGACCCGAACGCCCACGCCCACACCTTCGTCCGACCCGGTCATATTTTCCCGCTCCGCGCCGTGACCGATGGAGTGCTCCGCCGCGCCGGCCACACCGAGGCCGCCGTCGATTTGACCCGCCTCGCCGGACTTCCTGAGGCCGCCGTAATTTGCGAAATCATCAATGACGACGGCACCATGGCCCGCGTCGGCGAACTCGGCGATTACCAGGCACGCCACGGGTTAAAAGCCTGCACCATCACCCAGCTCATCGAATACCGCCGCCGCTCGGAAAAACTCGTCATCCGCGAGGAAACCGTCAAAATGCCCACGGATTTCGGCGATTTTGATTGCCACCTCTATCGGGTCGTCACCGACGCCAGTCACCACTTGGCACTAAGCCACGGCCCGATTCTCCCCGACCAACCGACGTTGGTGCGAGTCCACTCCGAATGCATGACGGGTGATGTCTTCCACTCGCGACGCTGCGATTGCGGCGGCCAGCTGGCCGCAGCCCTCGAGCACATCGCCCGCGACGGCGGCGTGCTGCTCTACCTCCGCCAAGAAGGCCGCGGCATCGGCCTCTCAGCTAAAATCCACGCCTACAAACTCCAGGAACAAGGGCTCGATACCATCGAGGCCAATGAAAAACTCGGCTTTGCCTCCGACCTGCGCGACTACGGAATGGGGGCACAAATCCTCGCCGACCTCGGCCTGCGCCGCATCCGCCTACTCACGAATAACCCGAAAAAGGTCATCGGCCTAGAGGGCTACGGCCTGGAAATCGTCGAGCAACTGCCAATTTGCTTGCCCGCCAACCCACACAACGAAAAATACCTCGAAACCAAACGCGTGCGCATGGGCCACACGCTGTGAAGCAGTGTGACGCACATGCATCACCCACCCGCCACCCAATCACACAAGCGGTCAGCGCCGCGCCGCGTCCGCCTCAATCCACGCCCACAGCCCGACAAGACCCGCACTGACTTGGGCTTTGCTGGCCGCCAGATCGCCGCCCGGCGCGGCCTTGCCGAATAGGTAATACTTGATTTTCGGCTCAGTGCCCGACGGGCGCACCGCGAACGATCGACCATCTTCGAGATCCACAAAAAGCATCTTTTCCTTAGGCAGCAGATCACCTTCCTGATCATAAAGATCCTGATGGGCAAAATCGCGAACCCGCATAACGGCGGCCCCATCGACCGTGGTGGGCGGCTTCTCGGCATACGAATTCGCCAGTACTTGGATCTTGCTCGCCCCATCGGCACCTTCCATCACCAGCGACTTGCCGATTTCTAAGTGGTAGCCGAACTCGGCGTAAATCCCATCCAACAATTCAGTGACCGATTGGCCGAGAGATTTCGCATAGGCGGCCACCTCCGCAAACATGAGCGTCGCCCCGTTGGCATCCTTGTCGCGCACCGCATCCGACCCGAGGTAACCATAGCTTTCCTCACCACCAAAAACAAAGAAACGCGAATACTCAAGGCGCAGCAGACGGGTTTGCTCCTCAC
>JAYSPI010000262.1:0-8229 GCA_043722215.1 Prosthecobacter sp. | reverse complement strand
AACCAACCCGCCGGACTCAGCCAGATCCTCGCAGAACTCGCCCACCGCGAACGCTACCTAGCCGCCGAACTGCTAGGACGACGGTTTGACATCGGCCTGAAATACGGCCTCCTCAACGCTCAATTGGCGCTGGCCTTGACGAGTCCAGCACGCTCCGAGGTGCTCGCCGGACTGGTCGAACTCTTGGCTCAAGAACCTTATGGATCACGCGCATGACCAATCCGTTCATCGACATCATCACCTCGGCCGATCCCGCAATCCGCAACCAATCGCTCGATGAACTCTGCGGCCGAGCCACCCTCGCTGAATTGTTAGAAGCGAGCAGCGAGTTGGAAGGCTTTCGTCGCCGCAGCCCCAACCTCTACGAGCGCGTGCGAGCGTTGTTTTTCCTATACGCAATCCACCGGTTCCATGTGCCGGGCAAATTACCCGCTACCGCTGCGGGAATGATCCCGTTCAAGGGCTTCGAACACCTGCTGCACCGCCGCTTCGAGGAAGCCCTCGACCAGTTCCTCATCGCCCAAAAATCCAACGGTCCAAGCGATGCGATTTCCAGCGCTCTGGCCACCGTCTATCAGCGGATCGGCTTCCAAACGCTCGCCGACCAGGTCCGCCGCAGCGTGCGCTCGGTGCGCGGCAACCAGTGGATGTTCCGCATGGGCCACCCCGCCGATCACCCGCTGCGCATCCGCCCCGAACTTGTCGCCCGCGACGACGACGGCACCTACCCGGTACTACGCGAACTCACGCCCGTACGCATGGATTTGAGCCACTCCGGGTGGAGCGATATCTTTTTTCTGGGCATGGATTTTCCGGACGGCGCGCGCGTGCTCAACGTCTCGATTGACCTGGGCGTGCATGGGCGCGACCGCAGCACGAAGCCCCCCGTGGAAGTGTGTTTGCGCGTCATCGAGGAGCCGCTGCTGCGCCTCACTAGCGTGGACCTCGCTGCTACCGCCGATATCACCCACCTCGCCGAGGTCTTCGATTTCGCCCGCGACTACCTCGGATTACTCAAGGCCGCGATCATCGCCGCAGGTATCGTCCCGCCAGGCATCGAAGGGTCCGGCCTCGAACTTGCCGACCTGCTCGCTCGCGTCGTCGGCCCGGGCCGTGGCCTGGAATTGGTTAGCCACGTTAATGATATCCCAAAAGGCTCGCGCCTCGCTGTATCCACTAACCTATTAGCCTCACTGGTCTCGGTGTGCATGCGCGCCACCGGCCAAGCGCAGGCGCTCACCGGCGGACTTACCGAAGAAGAACGACAGGTAGTGCTGGCGCGCGCGTTGTTAGGCGAGTGGCTCGGCGGCTCCGGCGGCGGGTGGCAAGATTCGGGCGGCGTCTGGCCTGGGATAAAACTCATTTGCGGCGTGGCGGCCAGCCCGGGTGACCCGGAATTCGGCATCAGCCGCGGTCGATTGATGCCGACCCACCAGATCCTGGATGGCTCCGAGGTATCGATCGAGACACGTGACCGACTGCAGCGCAGCCTGGTCCTGGTGCATGGCGGAATGGCCCAAAACGTCGGCCCCGTCCTCGAGATGGTCACCGAAAAATACCTGCTGCGCAGCTCCTCCGAATGGACCGGCCGCCACCAAGCGATTCGTTTGCTAGATGAAATCGTCGCTGCCCTCCGCGCCGGCGATGTACGCGCTCTGGGACGCTTGACCAGCCGCAATTTTGAGGGTCCGCTGCAGACGATCATTCCGTGGGCGAGCAATGCCTTCACCGAAACGCTCATTGCCACGGTGCGGGCAGAATTTGGCGAGGATTTCTGGGGGTTTTGGATGTTAGGTGGGATGTCGGGTGGTGGCATGGGGTTCATGTTTGCGCCACAGCGCAAGACCGAAGCCCAACAACGGCTGCAGGAAATCATGTCGCAAACGAAACGCGAAATGGAGCACTCGCTGCCCTTTGCCATGGAACCCGTCGTCTACGATTTCACCATCAACGAACACGGAACCCGCGCAGAATTGCTGCGCGGCGAAAACGCCCTCCTGCCTCGCGGGTATTACGCCCTCCACGTGCCGCGCGAATTACGCGCCGACCCGCAGTCGCTGACCCAGGCTCAGCACGCCGAACTCACCAAATTCCGCACCGCCTGCCAGACCCGCCCGGAAATGACCGGCATGATGGCCACCTTGTTCGACCGCCTACTGCCTCAACTCGAAAACGCCACCGGCCGCCACCAAAGCCTAACCGAACTACTCGAACACCATGGCTTCGAACGCGCACAACATGAACAAATCCGCGAGGATTTGAAAAATGGCCGCATCGGCCTGGCTCAAAACCGCCTACCTGCCAGCACCGACATCCGGGACGTGCTCGACACCGATGTGCTAGACGCCACCCATCCGCTCGCTCCCTCATTCTATCAGTCCGGTCTGGCCGCCATCGCCCGCGGCGAACTTGCCGTAGTCACTCTAGCCGCCGGCGTAGGCAGCCGCTGGACGCAGGGTGCCGGAGTCGTCAAGGCGCTCCATCCATTTTGCAAATTTGCCGGTGCGCACCGGACATTCATTGAAACGCACCTCGCCAAAAGCCGTCGGGTGGGGCAGGTGGCGGGGCACGCATTGCCGCACGTGATTACGACCAGTTACTTGACCCACGACGCCACTGCGGAGTTTTTGCTACGGCACCACCACTACAATTACCCCGGCCCCCTATTTCTATCACCCGGTCGTACCATCGGCCTGCGCATGCACCCAATGGTACGCGATCTGCGGTTCCTATGGGAAGAAATACCCCAACAACGACTTGACGAACAACAACAAAAAGTCCGCACCAGCCTGCGCACCGCCCTCATGCACTGGGCCAGCGCAGCGGGCGAAGGCAGCGATTACTCCGAGAACCTGCCCGCCCAGTGCCTTCACCCCGTCGGCCATTGGTTTGAAATCCCCAACCTACTACGCAACGGAACCCTTGCTAGATTGTTAGATGAGCGCCCCCAACTCCGCCACCTCATGCTCCACAACATCGACACCCTCGGCGCCGACCCCGACCCCGCGATGTTCGGCTTGCACCTAGCCCATCCCAACTGCCTCACCTTCGAGGTCATCGCCCGCCGCCTCGAGGACCGTGGCGGCGGCCTCGCCCGCGTCAACGGCCAGATCCGTTTGGTCGAAGGGCTCGCCATGCCCCGCGAAGAGGATGAATTCCTCCTGCGCTACTACAACTCGAATACCTGCTGGATCGATATCGATATGCTACTCGCCGGGTTTGGCCTGACCCGCTCGACCCTCGGCGACGCCCGCCGCGTCGCCGCAGCGGTCCATACGATGGCCGCCCGAATGCCCACCTACATCACCATCAAGGACGTCAAAAAACGCTGGGGCCACGGCCAGGAGGACACCTTCCCGGTCAGCCAATTCGAAAAACTCTGGGTCGATATGACGGCCTTGCCCGAAGTGCCCACCGGCTACGCTGTGGTCTCCCGCCACCGCGGCCAACAACTCAAGGACCCGGCCCAACTCGACAGCTGGCTGCGCGACGGATCCGCCGATTTCGTCAACCACCTGTGCGCTTGGTCCTGAACGCCCACCACTAACCACTAAGCGCTGGCGAACCGGTATGTTTTGGCTTGCTTCCCCCGGCGATGCCGGATAGATGATATCTTCTCGTTAGCCCGATTTCTAACACCCCCCCACCTCCATCCCCCCATGAAAGCCAAGCCATCCCGCAAGGAATCCGCTGGGCAGCGCGCCATTGAAGTGGCCGCGCCCCGCCCCGCCAAGGTGCCTGCCAGTCAATCGGTCACGGCGACTGCCACGGGTCGGAAACTCGACGCGATGCCCGACCGGGTAGATTTACGCGATTGGTTTTACCTCCCCTCGCTGGCACCGTTGCCTGATCAAATCGTCAACTGCGATCGCATCCCGGAAATCCTCGACCAGGGGCAACAAGGTGCATGTACCGGCTACGCGCTTGCCGCCGTCATCAACTACCACCTAGAGATGCGCCACGTTCGCCGCCGGGCAAGCGAACGCATGCTCTATGAAATGGCGCGCCGCTACGATGAATGGCCTGGCGAGGCTTATGAGGGATCATCGGCTCGCGGAGCCATCCTCGGATGGTGTGCACACGGGGTTTGCGCGCGCGACCTTTGGCCACCCACTCTGCTAGGGCCCACCCACCTCACCCCCGAGCGGGCGACCGCGGCGCGCGCCACGCCCGGCGGTGCCTATTACCGCGTCCAGCACCGCCAGGTGCGTGACATGCATGCGGCTCTCCACGAGACTGGCATTCTCTATTGTACCCTCATGGTTCACGCGGGATGGGGCGAAGTGGGAAATCTCCCGAGTGACTGGGCGGAGATTACCTATGTCGATAGCGGCAATCTGCAGGAACGCCGCCTGCCGATCATCCGCCGCGTTGGCCGTGCGGATGCCGGCCACGCCATCGCCATCGTCGGATACACGCGCCACGGGTTCATCATTCAAAACTCCTGGGGAAAATCATGGGGTGCTGATGGCTTCGCCCTGCTTCCCTACGAGGACTATTTGTTACATGCCACCGATGTCTGGGTCGTCCAGCTTGGCGTACCGGTGGATATGAACCTCTGGACCGAGAATGGCACCGCCGACACCACCGCAGGCATCCAGCGCGCGAGTGTGGAGATTCCTCTCGAAGACATCCGCCCGTATGTGATTGATATCAGTAATAACGGCGAACTCAACCAATCCGGAAAATACTGGACCTTCCCGGAGGATATCGAACGCTTGGTCAAAACCACCATCGTCACCCGCACCGCCAAGTGGCCCCGCAAGCGCGTCATGCTCTATCTGCATGGTGGCCTGAATAGCGAAACCGACGTCGCTCGCAGAATCCTCGCCATGCGCGATGTCTGCCTAGCTAACGAAATCTATCCGGTCCATGTGATGTGGGAGTCTGGCGCTGGCGAAACGGTGCGCAGCATCATCGCCGATTATTTCACCGACGTGGACGAGCGCGCAGGCGGCATCAACGATTGGATGAAAAATGTGCGCGACGGCATGATCGAGGCCAAGGATTGGTCGCTGGAACTCACCCTCGCCCGCCCCGGTGCCATCATGTGGAATGAGATGAAGGAAAACGCGCGCTTGGCATCCGAGCACCCCGACCACCTCGGCGGCATGCAGTTCCTCGTGCGCTACGTCGCGGAATCGCTGGCCCAAAGCCACGGCGGGTTGTCGCCCAAGGATTGGGAAATCCACATCGTTGGCCACAGCGCGGGTAGCATTTTTGCCGCTCATGCGATGCGCCTGCTCAGCGGCCTGAGTCTTCCGATTGCATCGATCAATTTTCTAGCTCCGGCGGTGACCACCGAGGTCTTCCAAAAACTCATGCTGCCGCTCATTCAACAGAAAAAAATCCCACGCCCGGGCCTCTTCATCATGAATGATACCGCCGAGCGCGATGACACCGTCGGACCGTACGGTAAATCGCTCCTCTATCTCGTTAGCAATGCTTTCGAAGCGAAACGCGGATGCCCCCTGTTAGGCATGGAACGCTTCATCAGCTCGCGCGGCCCGGCCCACCATGTCGACACCGTGCCAGAAGTCGCCGACCTCTACACACAAGCAATCGGTGACCTGCCCGGCATCGTCATCGCCGGTGCAAACGGGCCAGATGACAGCCGGTCCCAGAGCACCACCCACGGCGGCTTCGACAATGACGTGGATACCATGAACTCACTGCTCTGCCGCATCATCGGAAAAAAACGTATCTCCGCCTTGCAACGACCGTTCACCAAACGCGACCTCACATACTAACGACTATCGGATACACTCGCGAAGCCCGCACTCCGCGACCCTATCAGATTTTAACGACCGTTGCCACGGCGACATTCTCCTTGGGGGGCGCGCCCGGCCCGGAGATCTTGGCATCCATGGCTCAGGGATATGGTGTTTCCAACACTCCGAGGGTCGAGCGCAGTGGTGGCCAAAGCCCGCTTGCGCATGCTGGGAATCTGCGGCACGTTCACCCCCATGAATCGCCTCTGTATGCTTCTTTGCCTCGCGTTGGTTGGGCTGGCCCGGGCGCAGTCTTACGTACCACTCAGCGAGCGCCCGCCACAGATCGCGCGCGAGTTTCGCGGGGCCTGGATTGCCACCGTTTACAACCTCGACTGGCCAAGCGCTAAGGGGCTCAGCGCCAGCACCCAACAGTCGGAACTGCGCGCCATCCTCGATAAACTCGCCGCCTTGAAAATGAACGCCGTCATTTTCCAGGTCCGCCCGCAGTGCGACGCTCTCTATCAGTCGGCCATCGAGCCATGGAGCGCCTGGCTCACGGGCACCATGGGCCGCTCACCAGGCTACGATCCACTGGCTTTTTGCATTAAAGAGGCACATGCCCGCGGGATTGAGGTCCACGCCTGGTTTAATCCATTTCGCGCCCTCTGCAACAACACCGAAACCCTTGCCAGCAATCACATTTGCCGCAGCATCCCTGCCGCCACCAAGCGCTATTGCTCGATGACTTGGTGCGACCCCGCCAGCCAGGACGCCCGGTCACGCGCACTGAGCGTGATCATGGACGTGGTGCGTCGCTACGACATCGATGGCGTCCACCTCGACGATTATTTCTATCCATATCCGGTCGGAGGAGTTGGGTTTGCGGATGGCAAAACCCCGGCGCAACGGCGCGGCTACATCGACGGGTTTGTCAGCACTCTCTACTCGTCAGTCAAGAACCAGAAACCCTGGGTGCGCGTCGGCATCAGCCCATTTGGCATTTGGCGACCCGGCGTGCCCGCTGGCATCCAGGCCGGTATCGATAGCTATGAGGAACTCGCCGGCGATTCTCGCAAATGGTTGCACAACGGCTGGGTCGATTACCTCGCACCCCAGCTATACTGGCGAATCTCCCCAGAAAAACAAAGTTTTCCAGCCCTGCTCACGTGGTGGCGCCAACAAGGGAGTCGCCCGGTCTGGCCAGGCATCGCCACCGAACGCATCCACTCGAGCGACGATCCGGGCCGCCCGACATCCGAAATCATCAATCAAATCAACCTGACCCGACACATTGGATCGACGGGCAATGGCCACATCCATTGGAGCGCCAAAAGCTTGGTGACCAACCGCGGTGGGATCGCGACCCAACTCGCCGCCACCTATACCCAACCCGCAGCGGTTCCGCCAATGCCGTGGCTCAACCGTCATGCGCCTACCGCCCCGACCCTCAGTGCCACCGTGCAGGGCAACCGCACCGTGCTCCGCTGGACCGCCGACTCCGGCACCTCGAAAGTCGTCGTCCAAGCCCGCTCAGCAGGCACCTGGCGCACCCTGGAAATCGCCGCGGCCGCCGCTGGCCAGGCCAGCATCCCAGCAGCCGATGCCATTGCGGCAACCGCCTTGGATCGCTTTGGCAATGCCAGCCCACCCAAAGTCCTTGGCTTGCCGTGACGGGCGCTATGCCGCTCAGCGGGTCCATTGGGCTTAACTTGACGGATCAACCCGGCTTGGCTTGACTCTGGGACACCGCGGCATCACGGAGGTTGCCACCGCCAGCGGCCGGCACCGGTGGTCCCCACTCAACGAACCCACCACCTGACTGATTTCATGCCCGCCAAAAACTTCCACGTCCGCCAAGCGGCAGTCTCCGCACTGCGCGCCTGGGCCAAAGGTCACGATTATGCCGAAAGCCTGATCGATCGCCACGCTCACCGGCGCTTACTCTCCCCCGCCGACCGCCGACTCCTCCAAGCGATTTTATTCGGCGTGCTGCGCCACCGCCGCCTGCTCGACCACTGGATCGGCCAACTGCGCGAGGGCACGCTCGACCCCGAAACCCGCGACGTGCTGCGCGTTGGACTTTGCCAACTCCTCATCCTTGGCCTGCCGGATCACGCCGCCGTCAATGAAACCGTGGAGGCCGGTAAAGCCAGCGTGCGCGGCCTCGTCAATGCCGTGCTGCGCCGCTCGGTCACCGCCCGCAAGCGCTTGCTCGACGACGTCGCCGAACTCCCGCCCACCGTCGCCCATTCCCACCCAGATTGGTTATTTAACCGTTGGCGAACCGCCTTCGGTAGGCGCAATGCTCTCGCGCTCATGGAGTGGAACAACCAGCCTGCACTCACCTATTTCCGCGTCAATCCGCTCGCCAGCGCTCCCGTAGGCGAGCTTCCCGGCACCCCGGTAGCCGACGCACCCGGGTTCTACCAACTCGAGGGCCCCCTGCCCACCGCACTGCTCGCGGCAGGCGCGATCTATATTCAGGACCCGGCCACCCGCCACGCGGTTGACTTAC
>JAYSPI010000261.1:0-3459 GCA_043722215.1 Prosthecobacter sp. | reverse complement strand
GCCTTCCTGCAATTCCTTCTTTCAAGTGCTCACCTGGACCGGCAGCACGCCCTCATCCTGGGCAATCGGATGGATGGTTTTAACGCCCGTTGAGCGCCTCCAAGACGACTCGCACCTTGAATTCTGCACGGTGTGTTCTTCTCGTTCGTTTCCTTGGTTTCGGTGTCTTTCTAGACTCCCGAAACCTCCCGCGCCATCGCTAAGACACTGGCTCCGTTTCGCGGGACCACTTCGATTTAGCCGTTCCTAGACGGCGCATCACCTGCTTCCAGCGTTTTGTCACTAGAGAGGGGCTCGACATGCTCTTCGTGTTGGCATTGGGCCGCGTTGAGTCGTAGCGTGCGGGCCACATCATGCCCTCTTCCACCGCGCTCCCGATCTGGGAGATTCACACCGACATCTTGCGCACGTTGCAAGTCGGCAATCGCTTGGTGTTGGTCGCGCCCACCGGCTCGGGCAAGACGACGCAGGTGCCGCAGATGCTCCTGGATGCAGGGATCGCCGGCGACAAGATGATCGTGGTGCTGCAACCCCGCCGCGTCGCCGCCCGCACCGTGGCCACCCGCGTTGCCTCGGAGCGAGCGAGTCAACTCGGCGCGGAGGTTGGCTATCGAATTCGCTTTGACGATCAGACGAGCGTCGGCACACGCATCGGCTTTGTTACGGAAGGCATTTTGCTGCGTTGGCTTCAGGAGGATCGGATGTTGTCTAACATCGGGGTTGTGGTTTTTGATGAATTCCACGAACGCAATTTGCTCAGCGATGTCGCCTTGGCCTTGGTCAAAAACTTGCAGCAGACGCAGCGCCCCGATTTGGTCATGCTGGTGATGTCCGCCACGCTCGATGCGGAACCCGTCGCCAAGTATTTGGGTGAGTGTCCGATTCTCATTTCGGGAGGGCAAAGCTATCCTGTGGCGGTTGACTATCTTACACAGTCCGACCCGCGAGCGATCACGGCGCAAGCGGCCGAGGCGATCGAACGCATCCTCAACAGTGAGGCCCTAGGGGACATCCTCGTCTTCATGCCGGGACGCAGTGAAATCAACGGCACTCTTGACGCGTTGCGCGGCTTAAAAACTCACGAGCTTGTCGCCTGCATTCCCTTGCACGGTGAACTGGAACCACAGGAGCAGGACCACGCGTTCGCCCCGAACCCCCTGCGGAAAATCATCGTCGCCACCAACGTTGCCGAGACCAGCATCACTATCGATGGCATCCGCCACGTCGTGGACAGCGGGGTCGCCCGAGTGGCCCGCTACGATCCCGAACGCGGGATCGGCACGCTCTTGCTAGAGCCGATCAGCCGGGCCAGCGCAGACCAACGCAAAGGCCGCGCCGGACGCACCGCGCCTGGCTCCTGCCATCGCTTGTGGACTGTGATCGGTCACCAGGCGCGCGAGGAACGCAATACGCCGGAAATTCAGCGCTGTGACCTTGCTGAGGTCGTGTTGCTGTTGCACTCGCTCGGCATCCGCGAAGCCGCCACCTTTGACTGGCTGGACCGCCCCGACCCTCAGGCGGTTGAACGCGCCGAGCGCCTGCTCACCATGCTCGGTGCTCTAGACCAGGCGGAACTCACCCGCATCGGTCGGCAAATGCTGCGCTTGCCGATGCACCCGCGCTACTCACGCATGTTGATCGAGGCCAGCCAGCGCGGCTGCGTGCCCGATGCCGCCTTGTGTGCCGCCCTCGTCAGTGGTCGTGACCTACTGGCACGAGTGGATCGCGATGACGCTCAAACCCAAGCGGCGCGAGAAATGTTTGAGGTCAGCGGCGACTCTGACTTCATCACCCTGATGCGCGCCTACAACTTTGCCCATGCGAACCGCTTCAGCGTGGACCGCTGCCGTAGCCATGGCATCAACGCCCAGGTCGCACGCCAGGTCGAGCAAACCTGCCAGCAAATCCTGCAAGCCCTTCACCAGCAGCGCCTCTACGACCGTGAACGCCCCCCCACTCGCCCGGTAAAAAACGAGGAGTCGCTACGGCGCTGCCTCATGGCCGGCTTCGTCGATCAACTGGCGAAACGCCGCGCCTCCGGCCAGCCCGCGTGCGACCTCACCGAGCAACGGCAAGGCCAGCTGGTGCGCGAAAGCGTGGTGCAGGCGGCCCCATTTTTTGTCGCCGTCAACCTGCGTGAAACCCCATCGCGCCAGACCCTGCTCAGCCTCGCCACCGCCGTGCAACCTGAGTGGATCACCGAGATGTTCCCCCAACATCTGAGCACCACAGTTGAACACCTCTTCGATGCTAAAAACAAGCGCGTCGCCGCGATGAAACTCACGCGCTATCACGATCTCGTCATCGAGCAGAAAGCGCAGCAACGCGACCTCGATCCTGCCGCCAGCGGCCGCTGCCTCGCCGAAGCCCAGCGCGCCGGGGCCTTCGATCTGCCGTTGATGGATCATCGGCTGAAACAATTCATCGCTCGCGTGAATCTTGTCTGCTCCACCTTGCCTGAACTCGAGTTTGAGCCCTTCGATGCGGACGCCATCACCGCCTGTCTCGCCCGTGCTTTCACGGGTCTCTCGCTGGTGAAGGAGGCCCAGGTCGCGCCTCTTGTGAGCGCGTTCCATCAGCATTTGGAAAAAGGCCAAGCCCCTTGGCTCGATGAGTTGCTGCCACTCTCCATCCCCTGGCTCGACAAGGGCTTGCTGAAACTTTCTTACGTCAATGAGACCCCGGAAGCGCAAGTCAAACTACAGGACTGTTACGCACTCAAAGATCATCCCTGCCTCTGCGAAGGTCGCCTTCCGGTGCTCCTCACTCTCTGCACCCCCGACGGTAAACGCCTCGCCAGCACCACCGACTGGCCGCACTTCCTCGCCCGCGACTGGCCGAAACACCGCCAAAACGTGGCGAAGAAGTTCCCCGGCCACGTATGGCGCTAGGGACTCAATAGAGTGACAGACAAATAATTTACTGGCCCACATTCTCCGCCCTAGTGTCATTTTATATGGAGCAGTGCGGTCGATCTATGGGGAAAGTCAAAGCCCTCGACTCGCGGACGGCGAACGTCCATGATGCGGCATGGCAAAAATCGGCGAACGCGCAAACCTGCAAGTCATTCGGGAAAAAGCCTTTGGATGGTACCTCGCGGGCGAGGAATTGGGTGAAATCCTGCTGCCCCGGCGGGAGGCGGCGGAAGCGGCGGTTACTCCGATCATTGGTGGCCAGGTGGATGTGTTTCTTTATAACGACTCGGAGGATCGGCCGGTGGCTACCTTCAAGGCGCCCAAGGCAATGCCCGGGCAATTTGCCCGCCTGCAATGTGTGGCTGTGACCGGCGTGGGCGCGTTTTTGGATTGGGGGCTGCCCAAAGATTTGTTAGTGCCATTCCGCGAGCAGTCGTCCCGGTTGGAACCCGGCAAGGCGTACTTGGTGCATGTCCAGTTAGACCAGCTTTCCGGGCGCATCATCGCCTCGACCCGCATCGCCCGGCAACTCGACCGCGAGCCA